>JASJCB010000191.1 GCA_030066195.1 Acidobacteriota bacterium | reverse complement strand
TTTTTAATTCTTTGCTCCCGAAAAGTCCGGGTCAAGGACCCACAACTGATTTCTTTCACATTACTTTTCAGTGAGCAAAGAATCAGTTCTCATTCTTTGCTCCTGACTTTTCCGGGTCGAAGAAATAGAACTGATTCTTTGCTCCTGACTTTTCCGGGTCGAGGAATGAGGACTGATTCTTTGCTCCTGACTTTTGCGAAACAACTTATCACAACGGGAAACGAGCCCCGAATTTCGCCAGGCGACAAGGCGCCGGTTCCATCCGCCAAATTACGTCCCCGGGCAATTGCCGATTGAACAAACCCGTTCGCTGGTCTAGGCTTAAGGGATTCCCCCCGAGGGAATCGTTTTCATTAACTGCCTGATGATGGTGCTCATGGGGAAAGCTTTTGCCATCCTGGGCCAATTGGTCCTCCTCAATTGGGAAATGCTGCGCTGTTTCTTTTCCAATCGCTGGGAATTTCGCGAATGGGTGATGCAGTGCTATCACATCGGTGTAGGCTCGTTGACCATTGCCAATATCACCGCCGTTTTCACCGGCATGGTGCTGGCCCTGCAAGCCGCTTTCGCCCTGGTGGCCCTGGGCGCCGAGTTGTACGTGGCCGACCTGGTCAGCTTGAGCATCATCCGCGAGTTGGGTCCGGTTCTGACCGCCCTGCTGGTGGGCGGGCGCGTGGGCGCGGGCATTACCGCGGAGTTGGGCTCCATGAAGATCACCCAGCAGTTGGACGCCATGCGCGCCATGGCCACCAACCCCGTGCACAAACTGGTCCTCCCCCGCGTCGTCGCCTGTCTGTTGTGCATTCCCGTGCTCACCGTGATCGCCAGCGCCATGGGCATCCTGGGCGGGCTCTTCCTCTCGGCGGTCGAGTTGAATATCGACGGGCATTATTATATAGCCCGCATGCTCCAGGCCGTGGAGGTGGGCGATATGGTTTCCGGCTTCGGCAAGTCGGTCTTCTTCGGCTTCTTTATCGGCATCATCGCCTGCAACAACGGCATGCGCGTGGAGGGCGGCGCCGACGGCGTGGGTCACGCCACCACCGAAACCGTGGTCACCGCGTCCATTACCATCCTGGTCAGCGATTTCTTCCTGACCAAATTCTTCAGGCTTTTCGGGGCATAGGGGGCGCATGTGTTCTACCGGTTGAGCGGCATCCACAAGGCGTTCGGGGAGAAACAGGTGCTCAAGGGCATCGACCTGGAGATCGAGAAGGGCGAGACCCTGGTCATCCTGGGCGGTAGCGGCACCGGCAAATCCGTGTTGCTGCGCATGCTCATCGGGCTCATCCAGGCCGACAGCGGTACCATCCTCTTCGAGGGCAAGGACATCACCCGGCTGCGGGAGAAGGATTACTATCCCATCCGCAAGCGCGTCAGCTACCTGTTCCAGGGCGGCGCCCTCTTCGACAGCATGAACGTCTACCGCAACCTGGCCTATCCCCTGCGCGAGCATTCCAAGCTGACCCATAAGGAGATACTGCCCGTGGTGCGCAAGAGTTTGGCCAGGGTGGAGTTGGACAATATCGAACACTTGTTTCCGTCGGATTTGTCGGGGGGGATGATGAAACGGGTGGCGCTGGCGCGAGCCATTATCAACGAACCCGAAATCGTGCTTTACGACGAACCCACCACCGGCCTGGATCCGCTGACCACGAAAACCATCAACCGCATGATCCGCAAGATGCAGACGGAACTCAAAATTACCTCGGTCGTGGTGACGCACGACATGTCCACCGCCAACCACGTGGCCGACCGTCTCGCTTTTCTGGAGCAGGGGCGCCTGGCTTTTGTCGGCACCCTGGCGGAAGCCGCCCGTTCGGATCACCGGATGCTGCGGGCCTATCTTGAAGGAGGCAAAACTTGAATAGGGAAGTACGCGTCGGCCTGATGTTCGCCGTTGCCATCGGCATCCTGGGCGTCGCCCTCTACTACCTGGGCAGCTTCCAGGAACAAATCACCTACAAGATCCGCTTCGACAAGGTTTTGGGACTGGCCCGCGACAGCCCGGTGCAGTACAACGGCGTGCCCATCGGCCGCGTGACCAAGATCGTGCTGGCCGAACAGGTCACGCAAGACGAGGAGGTGCCCATTATCGTCACCATCGCCGTGCACCGCTCCGTGCGCAACCACATCCGCACCACCACCGAGGCCGACATCCGCTCCGTGGGTATCCTGGGCGACAAGTCCATCCTGCTGGTGACCAGCGACTACAGCGCGCCGGTGTTGGAGGAGGGCGCCTACATCCCGCCCACGCCCAAGGTGCTGGACGTGGACAAGTTGCTGGCCCAGGGCACCGACATCGTGGCCGACGTCACCTCCATCACCACCGACCTGCGCGCTTTGCTGGACCGCCTGGCCAACCAGGACGGCCCCCTGCAAACCGCGATCAACGATAAGAAGATGGCCGACGAGTTGCGCGGCACCGTCTCGCGCCTGGCCACACTGGTGGGCAACGACGACAGCATGCTGGCCATGCTGATGAACGATCCCGAATTCGCGGCCCTGGTGCGCGAGCGGCTGGACACCCTGACCGCCAACCTGGAAACCATCTCGGACGATTTCAAGGAAGGCAAGGGCATGCTGCCCATGCTGCTGGAAGACGAGACCTTCCGCGACGAGGTCAAAACACAGATCACCACGCTGCTGGAAACGTCCAACCAATACGCTAAAGAATTGAAGGACGGTAGGGGTTTGCTGCACAAAATGTCGCAAGATGAAGCCTACGCAGAACGGGTTAGCGCCAATCTTGAAAAGGCAAGCTACCATTTAGCCTCGATTCTTGAGAAAATAGACACGGGTGACGGTACCGCTTCGCTCCTGATCAACGACCCGTCCCTTTATCAGGGGGTCTACGAGGTGGTCTACGGGCTGCAACACTCGGGCATTTCCAAATGGTATATCCAGCGGAAACAGAAGAAGGGTGCCAAGCTCCGCGCCAAAGAAAAAGACCAGGAACAAAATTGAGGTATTCATGATGAAGAACCTATTGATATGCCTGACAATGGCATCGTTGCTCGTCGGTTGCGGCCAACCCAGCGCCGAGGACGTGGTGCGCGGTTTGCGCCGTGGTTATGAGTTGAACATCGAGCTGTTGCCCAGCGCCGAGCGCGCCGAGATCGTCTACGAGGTGGCCGTCACCAACAAAAGCGGCAAGAAGGAATTGCAGGAACTGACCCTGATCGCCCGGGCCTATGACGAGGCCAATAACGAGATCTGGAAGAAGCAGTTCGAGTTCGACGTCACCGGCATCGGCAATTACGCCACCGAGAAGACGTCGTACAAGGAATCCTTCGCGGACGCCGGCAAGATTGCCACCTATGACATCGCCCTGGCGCCCGACAACGAGGGCAGCGGTTACGAAAAGTACACCGAGTTCATGCGCGTCCAATAAAGAGCGCGCGCCTTAAAAGCACTTACTTTCGAGGCCGGGCCGCCCCCAGGCGATGTTCGGCTGACGTTACTTATCAGGAGGCCGGCGATGCACGCCATGGGATACGAAGCCGTGATCGGACTGGAAGTCCACGCCCAGCTTTTGACCGATTCCAAGCTGTTCTGCACATGCAGCACGGAATTCGGGGCCGAACCCAATAACCAGACCTGCCCGGTCTGCCTGGGGATGCCCGGAGTCCTGCCCGTTTTGAACGACAGGGCCGTCGATTTTGCGATCAAGTTCGGCCTGGCTGTCGATCACAATCCCGCCGGGACCTCGGTGTTTGCCCGCAAGAACTACTTCTACCCGGACCTGCCCAAGGGTTACCAGATTACTCAGTTCAAACATCCCGTGGTGGGCAAGGGTCGCATTACCATCGAGTTGGAGTCCGGCGAGACGCGCGACATCGGCATTACCCGGGCGCATTTGGAAGAAGACGCGGGCCAGAGCCATCACGAGGGCTGGCCCCAGTCGGATCGCAAGTCGTATGTGAATTTGAACCGCGCCGGCGTGCCGCTGCTGGAGATCGTCAGCGAACCCGAGATCCACACGCCGGACGAGGCCTACGCCTACCTGCGCGAGATGAAGGCCATCCTGCAGTACCTGGAAATCTGCGACGGCAACATGGAAGAGGGCAGCATGCGCTGCGACGCCAACGTGTCCGTGCGTCCGGTGGGTCAAAAGGAATTCGGCACCCGCACCGAGATCAAGAACCTGAACTCGTTCAACAACGTGCGCCGCAGCCTGCAATACGAGATCGACCGCCAGATCACCACGTTGACCCACGGCGGCGAGATCGAGCAGTGTACCCTGCTGTGGGACGAGGGCAGCCAGAGCACCAAGGTCATGCGCGGCAAGGAAGATTCGCACGACTACCGCTACTTCCCCGAGCCCGACCTGCTGCCGCTGACCATCACCGAGGAGCGCGTCGAAGCGGCGCGGGCGACCCTGCCGGAACTGCCGCACGAGAAATACGCCCGCTTCATGGAAACCTACGGCCTCAACCGGCCCGACGCCCTGCGCCTGATCAGCGAGAAACCGCTGGCGGAGTACTACGAGAAGACCGCCGAGCTTTCAGGCAATCCCAGGGCCGCGTGCAGTTGGGTCATGAGCGAATTGCTGCGCGACCTGAAGGACCTGGAAGGCGGCGTGGCCGCGTGTCCGGTGAGCCCGGAGAACCTGGCCGGTCTGGTTCGCCTGATCGACGCCAAGACCATCAGCGGCAAGATCGGCAAGCAGGTCTTCAGCGCCATGTTTGCTTCCGGCAAGGACCCGGAAACCATTATCGAAGAGCAGGGCCTCAAACAAATCACCGACGAAGGTGAACTGGGCCGTATCATCGACGAGATCCTGGCCGCCAACCAGTCCCAGGTCGCCGACTATCGCGGTGGCAAGACCAAGATTCTCGGGTTTTTCGTCGGCCAGGCCATGAAGGCCACACGCGGGAAGGGCAATCCCGCCACCGTCAACCAACTGCTGCGGCAACGGCTTGACGCTTGATTCCATCAATGAAGCAAAGAGGTTTTGCATGAAAGTTTCCCTCTCCATTTTATTCCTGACGATTGCGGCCCTGTCGGCTTTCGGTCTGAGCAATGACCCCGAGACCGATCAGTACTTCGACCTGGCCGGCGATTTTGCCGCCTCGCATATCCTGATTTCCCACAAGGGCGCCGAACGGGCCAGACCGGATGTCACCCGCTCCAAGAAAGACGCCGAGAAACGCGCCCGTGAGGTGATCAACCGCTTGATTAAAAACCCCGGGGACTTCGAGGAACTGGCGCGCATCTTCTCGGACGGACCCTCCGGGCCCAAGGGCGGCGACCTGTCGGCCTTCCGCTCCGGCGTCATGGCGGCCCGCTTCGAGAAGGCGCTGAAGGAACTGGAGATCGGCGATTACACCCGCGAGCCGGTCAAAACCGTGTTCGGTTATCACATCATCCGCCGCAACCCCATGCGCGTGAAACAATACGCGGCGCGCGCCATCCTGATTACCTTTCGCGGCGCCCTGCCGGTGGCGGGCCTGAAGAACGAACTCGACTTGATTGACGAGGACGACGCCCGCAAGAAGTTGGAAGAGATTCGCGCCCAAATGACCGACGACAATTTCCTGCAAATGGCGCGGGAGCACAGTCACCTGGCCGGCACCCATGCCTTCCTGGGCGTGTTCCGTAAGAGCCAGTCGGCCGTGTTCGACCAGATTATCGCAACCCTGGAGACCATGGAATACGACCAGGTCAGCAACGTGGTGCGCCTGCCCGTGGGTTACGCCCTGTTGAAGCGCGTCAAGGTGGAGAAACTGCGCGGCGCCCAGATCCTGATTTCGCATATCGACGCGGCCAATGTACCCGAGGATATCCTGCGCATTCGCAAGGAAGCCAGGGCGCTGGCGCAAAAGCTGTGCAACCAGTTGCAGAAGGACCCCAAGAAGTTCGCCAAACTGGCCAAGAAGCACTCCGACGATCGCTACAGGGTGAACGGCGGCCTGCTGCCCCGTTGGTTCTACGGCTATCGCGATCCCGTTTTCGACGATGCGGTCAAGAGCTTGGAACCGGGGACCATCACCAGCGAACCGGTGGAAACGGAAGAGGGTTTCTTCATCATCCGCCGCGACCCGGATCCCACGGCCAAATGAGGTAAAGCATGAACCCCGGGCACGCACGCAACCCGCGTGCAATCAAGCGATGTGACGAAGGAACAAGCGCGAATCACCCTGGGCGCGCACGCATCCCGCGTGCAAACAAGCGATGTGACGAAGGAACGAGCGCGAATCACCCTGGGCGCGCACGCATCCTGCGTGCAAACAAGCGATGTGACGAAGGAACGAGCGCGAATCACCCTGGGCGCGCACGCATCCTGCGTGCAAACAAGCGATGTGACGAAGGAACGAGCGCGAATTCTTCTCGATTGGGAAGCACGCTAGAAGCGTGCGCGCCCAGGGGGGCTTTCGCCCTGTTGCTGTTCCTATTGATCATGCCCTTAGCATCCGCCCAGGAACCGGAGACACAACCGGACCCACCGCCCGCGCCCAAAGAGGGCTTGTTAACGGCACCCGTGGTGGACTACGACATCGACGTGCGGCTGGACCATGAGGAGAAGAAACTCCACGGCAGCCAGGTGCTGCGCTACACCAATACCTCGCCGGACCTGATCGGCGATTTGGTCTTCCACACCTACCTCAACGCGTCGAGTAACCTGCGCTCCACCTATTACCGCGAAACGGTTGCCATGGACGGCCCCGTCGACCTGGGAGAGGAACCGGATAAACGCTTCGGTTACATTCACATATCGCGGGTCAATGTGGCGGGCGAGGACCTGACCAACATGGCCGATTACATCACCGTACCCGACGGCGACCCCGAGGACCGCACCGTCTGGCGGGTTCCGCTGCAAGGTCCCTTGATGCCGGGCGAGACCATCACGGTAACCATGGACTTCACGGTCAAGTTGCCCTACGCCTGGGACCGAGTGGGCTATGCCGATGATTTCTACATGGTGGTGCAGTGGTTCCCAAAGATCGCGGTCTGGGAGAGCAAGGGCGTGCGCGGCGCCGAAAAAGCGGGCTGGAACGCCCGGGCCTTCCACCGCTTCACCGAGTTCTACGCCGACTTCGGCAACTACCGCGTGGCGATTACCGCGCCTAATAACTTCGTCATCGGCGCAACCGGCGTGCTGGAGAGCAAGCAGGAAACCGAGACCGGCACCCGGCATGTCTACAGCCAGGCGCGGGTTCACGACTTCGCCTGGACGGCCTCGCCGCGATTTGAGGCGGAGACCTTCCGGTTTGAACCCGGCGAATGGGTGACCGAGGACGAGATTCAGGGCATCATGCGGCTGCACGGCTTGACTCGGGAAGAGGCGGTGCTGCAACCGGTCGATATCAACCTGTTGATGCTGCCGGAGCACGATGACCAGACCCGGCGACACTTCGAGGCGGCATGTCAATCGCTGAAGTGGTTCGGCCTGTGGTACGGGCGTTATCCCTACAAGACGCTGACGCTTGTAGACACGCCGCGAGTACCCGGACGCGGGAACTTCGCGGGCGGCATGGAGTATCCCACGCTCATCGCCATCGGCACGCGGAGCTGGAACGCGGCCGGTGACAGGGGTCTGGAAGGCTTGATCGCCCACGAGTTCGGCCACCAATACTGGTACGGCCTGGTGGGCACCAACGAGGCCGAAGAGCCCTGGCTGGACGAGGGCTTCACGACCTACAGCGCCTCCAAGGTCATGGATGCGGCCTGGGGTCCCTGGTTCCCGTACTGGAACCGGGGCGTACCGGATAACGCCCGGAACCTGCTACTGCCCGAGCATATCGAACTCTCGGAAATCTTGTTGCTGGATCGGTTCGACCCGCATGGTACCTTGCCCCGCGTGCCCTTCTCCCTGTCCGAACAGGTTGGTTTCAAGACTCGGAGCAATGGGCAACGGGTGATCCAGGGTTCGCTGGGTTCCTGGTCGAACGATCGCATGCGCCAATACGGTTGGGAATTCCTGGACTATAATTATTGGAGCAACAGCTACAGTAAACCGGCCGCCATGTTGTACCAATTGGAATCGGAATTGGGTGCAGAAGTCATGGCCCGGGTCATGCGTACCTGGTTCCAGGAACAGATCTACCGCCACCCGAACACGGATGATTTCATCAAGACCGTCAATCGCGTCTCCGGCCGCGATATGAAGTGGTTCTTCAGTGAACTGATGGATAAGGCGGCCTACGTGGACTACGCGGTGGACAACGTATATTCGGTGACCTCTCGTGACGACGTGGGTTACATGGTGGGCCCGGACGGTCCGCAACCTATCGCCGGCGACAATGCAACCACGACCCGGCACTTCGTGCGTATCCGCAATCACGGCGGTATGCATTACCCGGTAGACGTTGCAATCCATTTTGCCGACGGTACACAGATTTTGGAGCGCTGGAACGGCGACTACATCTATAAACAGTTCACCTATGAGGACAAACCGGCAATCGACCGCGTGGTCATCGACCCCGAGGGAAAACTGGTGCTCGACCGCAACCGCGCCAACAATTCCTGGACCGCGGAGCCCGATAAGCGCGCCTCGCGACGTTGGAGCGCCCGCTTGTTACTGGGTGTCCAGAATATTCTCCAAACCCTGGCCGGAGGTCTCTAGATGCTCGCGGTGATTCGCGCCTGTACCGAAGGATGGCTGCTCGCCCTGCGCTTGCCGAGCTACGTATTGCTGAAGTGGCTGGTCAACCTGGTCATCGCCCTGTGCATCGTGGCGCCGCTCGCCGGTCTGCTCGCCATGGACCTGGACCACAGCCTGTTCTCGGCGGAACTGCTGGACGGCATGGACCTTCACTACCCCTGGGAACTGGCCGATCGATTCGGCGAACGCCTGGCCGTGCTGCAAGACGGACGCTTGTGGTTTTACGCCCTGTTCGTGTTGGTCGCCTTGTACCTGAACGGCGGCATCCTGACCGGGCTGCAAACCGATACCAAATTGCCCTGGTCCCGTTTCTTCAACCGTTGCGGCCGCTTCTTCCCGAATATGGTCATCATGGCGGCCGTCAGCCTGGGCATGGCTTGGGTTGCCTGTATCCTGGTCCTGGTGATCGCTCGATACACGGCGGTGCCGGCGTTGGGCGAAACCTGGCTCTTCTGGCTTTGGGCCGTCCTGATTGCCTTCGGCATCATGGTCCTCACCTGGGTCGCAAGGTTCTACGATGTGTGGCGGCTCATGGTCACCTACCCGGACATGCCCGCGCAGACGACGACCAATTTCGCCCGGGCGTTTCGTTTCACCGCCAGATATCACAAGAGCACCTTTGTGGTCTGGGCCTTTTACGTCGCGGTCCATGTAGGCCTGGTCGCCTTCTACCTTTGGTTGGTGCCCAAACTGGGCTTTAACGGCGAAAACGGTTTGTGGATCGAGTTGATTGCGGGTCAAATACTGATCATCATGCGCATCTTCGTGGGCCTGGCCCATCTGGGCGGCATGCTGACCCTGCTGCGCGAGAATTACGGTATGCCCAAACCCAAGCCGGAAAAAACGATCGAACCGGAACCCCGATCCCCGGATCCCGAGGAAGCGGAATCTTCGGGCCGATACCCCTTGGAAGAAAACGGCGAAAGCCCCTTCTTCCAGGAGCACGTATGACCCTGCCTTTCGATCAGCCGCCTGAATCGATCTGCATCTTGCGCCTCAGCGCCATCGGCGACATCACCCACATGGTGCCGGTGGTGCGCACGCTGCAAAAGGTCTGGCCGCAAACGCGCATTACCTGGATCATCGGTTCGATTGAAGCAAGTCTGCTGAAGGGTCTGCCGAACGTGGAATTCATCCCGGTCAAAAAAGCAGGTCTTGCCACCTTGTTCGAGCTACGCCGCATCCTGGCCGGCCGCAAGTTCGATATTCTTCTGCACATGCAGGTAGCCATGCGGGCGAGCATTCTCAGTCTGGCCGTGAAAGCGCCCGTCCGCCTGGGCTTCGACAAACAACGCGCCCGTGATAACCAGGGTTGGTTCACCAACCGCCGCATCGCGTATCAACCCGAGCAACACGTGCTGGACGGCTTCTTCGGTTTCTTGCAGACCATGGGCATTCAAGAGCGCGTCCTGCAATGGGACATCCCGCTCGCCGAGAGCGACCGCCGCTTTGCCGAGGATCACCTGGGCGAGGGACCCTTCGTGGTCATCAACCCCTGCACCAGCGTGCGCAACCGCAACTACCGCAACTGGCGCGCCGAACGCTACGCCCGGGTAGCCGACCACGCGGCAACCGAATACGGCGCCAAGGTGGTGTTGACGGGCGGGCCGGCGGACAACGAAAAGCAGATGGCGGCAGAGATCCGGCAACACGCCGAAACCGAACTGATCGACCTGGTCGGCAAAACCACGCTCAAGCAACTGCTGGCGGTACTGACCCGAGCGGACCTGGTCATTTCCCCGGACACGGGTCCGGCTCACATGGCGACGGCGGCGGGCACCCCGGTTATCGGCCTCTACGTCACCAGCAATCCGAGGCGAACGGGCCCCTACCTGAGCGCCGACTGGACCGTCGACCGATACCCGGAGGCCCTGCGTCAAGAGCTGAATAAATCGGTAGAGGAAGTAAGCTGGGGCAAACGCGTCCGCAACCCGAACGCGGTCGACCTGATCACGGTAGAAGACGTAACCCGACGCCTGGATCGTTTTTTTAATTCCTGACCGACCTGTCCATTCCGACCAGAAATACGCCGTACTCGCCTGTCGGGGAATCTGCTAGACTAGTTCATATGATCTATGTGTTAGGAGTCGGCTCGTTTGTACATCGAGACACTTGGGATCGAAAACTATCGCAGCTTTCCCTTCGAGAAGGTCAACTTTCTCCACCCTCCACTGGAAGGAGCGGGAAAACCCTGGGCCAATATCAACCTGTTGCTGGGTCCCAACGGCAGCGGCAAGACCACCCTGCTCCGTGCCGCCGCGATCGGTTTAATGGCCGCATTGATGCCTCGTTTCAATCCTCGGTATTTGATTCGGCGCGAGGGTAAAGAACAAACTTCGGATAAAGCCCAAATCGATCTTGAAGTGAGGCTCCATGAACAAGACGGGGTGGACCTGTCGCCCGGGTCGGTTTTGAACTACCGCGCTCATATTCGTGCTGACCGAGGGATTTATTCGGGAGCAACGGTTTCCGGCGGACGTGTCGGTGAGCAAACATTTGAGGAAATCTACAAGGAAGAAGCGCCTTCCTTCTTTATGTTGGGCTACGGCGCAACCCGATGGGTGCCGGTCGCCGGTCAGTACGATATCCCTAAAGCAAGAGACCAACGCAATCACCCCCGCTACCAGCGTGTTGCCAGTCTGTTCGAGGAAAACTTCGGACTCATGCCCCTCGATGCGTGGATCCCCGCAACCCGCTTTCAAAATCCCTCCCTGGTTCCCAAAGCGGCGGATTTGATCAAGGCGCTCCTGCCCTCCGATATGCCTGACGTGACCTTATTGGAACCGGAGGACATATTATTCGAAGATGTCGACAATGTCTCCTTACCATTGGAAGCACTTTCGGACGGTTATCGTTCCTATCTCGCCTGGGTGTGCGACCTGGCCTATCACCTGGCCGTTTGTTGTCCCAAAGAAATGCCTTTTGAAGATTTGCCGGGTGTCGTTCTGATCGATGAAATCGATCTGTACCTTCACCCGGCCTGGCAGCAGCACGTGCTGAAGAAAATCAGCGAAACCCTGCCAAAGCTGCAATTCATCCTGACCTCTCACAGCCCCTTGGTGGCGGGAACCTTGCCCGCGGAAAATATTCACATCATGACCCGCGATGAAAAGGGTTACCCCAAAGCGGCGCGCTTGGATCGGGAAATCAGAGGCTTGGACGCGGATCAGGTTCTGACAAGCGTGTTCGGTCTGGAAAGCAGTCGAACCCCGGAGTTCGACGATCAAAAGCATCGATTATATCGCAAGGCTGCCGCGGGCGATCGCGAAGCCGCGCTGCAAGTGCTGGGTCTGCACGCTCATGGCCTCGATGCCGCGGAGCGTGACTAAATTTCATGATTCGATACCAGGTAAAAAAGGCAGAAGATAAGAAGCCGAGTGCGAACAAGGACTTGAAAGCCCTGGAACGACTCATCGAGAAGACAAAACCGGGTTGGCTTGCCAGGGCTGTTGAAAGGATAAAAAAAATAAAAAAGGAAAAGAAGTATAAGGAATCATCCGGCATCTGGTCCGAGATCAGTTCGGTATACCGAGAAATACAATACAAAAAATGCGGCTTTTGTGAGCGTTTGATCCGGGAAGACGGCGGCGAGTTGGAACACTTTCGGCCGAAGGGAAATGTCAGGGAATGGCCGTCTGAAAACGATCAAAGGACTTTGGATGCATTGGCGCATTTGGAGGATTTTGAGACGGGCGGCTCCATGGAGAAGGGCTACTATACTCTGGCCTATGCTCCGCTGAACTATTCCATGGCATGCAGTCATTGCAACAGTATCTTGAAACGATGTTATTTCCCTATCGCGGGCAGACGGAAGAAAAGGCCCGGACAAAATCCGGCTGCCTACGCCGTGGAGAAACCCTATTTGATCTATCCTCTGGGTGTACTGGACGACAACCCGGAAGAACTGATCGAGTTCAAAGGTTTTCTGCCCTACCCGGTTGCCCGGAACGAAGACGAGCACAATCATCGCCGGGCTCTCGTGACTATTTTGCTCTTCAAACTCAGTACCGATTCGACATTACTTTTCGAACGAGCCATATTGATCCGTTGTCTTTTCGAGGATTTGGAAAAAGCCAAAGCGGGAGACGCCGATGCCGAAAAAGGTGTTTCCCGCTGGAAATCTGCCTGGTCTCCGTACACTAATTGCGCCAAATCCTTTTCCAGACTTTATTAGCGAGATCGCGATGAGGCGGAGAGATTCTATAAGCAAGCCGTGGAATACCTTCACAGTAAGCCGTACTGAGTACCTTTTTGCGTCGGCGTCTTTCCAAGCGCCGATAGCCCCTTTTTTATTTCACAACCTGAAGAATCCTTATACAGCAAGGGCTGCACTGATATATCAATCTGAGTCGGAAGCCTATGTGCAACGTTGCACATCCCCTACTTACTGAGTAAGTAGGGGGCAGACAATGCTGCACATGCCCTACCTACTGAGTAAGTAGGGGGCAGACAACGTTGCACATGCCCTACCTACTGAGTAAGTAGGGGGCAGACAACGTTGCACATGCCCTACCTACTGAGTAAGTAGGGGGCAGACAACGTCGTCCATAGGCTTCCTACTCAGTAGGTAGGGGTGAGACAACGTTGCCCATAGGCTTCCTACTCAGTGGGTAGGCCATGGGCAACACTGCCTGACCAACCCGGGAGGCACGGTCGGGTTGTATCCAGCCGATATTGATGCCGGGACTTTTAGCTTGAAGACCGCCGGGTAGGGTACCTGATGCTTTTTATCCCACCCACCGGACGCAAGGCTTCGCGGGCTCGCTATTCAGGGTCGGTTCATGCTAAAGTAACGCCTGTATGGATAGGGGGTTCCATGGACTGTAGCCTTTGCGGGAAGACCGGTCTGCCGCTTCATATCGAGGGCTTGCGCAATAGCGACGGTCGGGTTTTTTATTGTGCCGATTGCGATCTGGGTTTACTGCAAACCCAAAAGTTCGATCCCAAGGCTTATTACGACGGTGAGTATCGACAGAAGTTCAGCGAGATCCTGGAAGCGCCCAACGGTGAACCCGATTTTATGTACAACTACCATAAGGATTTTCAGGCCGATCGTCTGCGCATTGTGGGTGAATTCTTCAACCCCGCCGCGTCGTTCCTGGAAATCGGTTGCTCCGCCGGCCAGTTTCTGGCTCAATTGAAACCGCATTTCGGCCGGGTGGCGGGTGTAGAGTTGGACTCCGGCTGTGCCGACTATGTTCGCACGCAATTCGATATCGCCGTTTATGATCAGGAGCTTGCCGATTGCGGGTTTGGGCCCGGTGAGTTCCACTATGCCGCCGCCTTTCAGGTTCTGGAACATACCTACGATCCCGTGGCTTTTCTGCGCGATATGGCCGGGGTGCTGCAATTGGACGGGCGCGTGTTTATCGAGGTGCCCAACTTGCGCGATCCCCTGCTCAGTCTTTGGCGGGTTCCCGCCTATCACCGGTTTTACTACCACGAGGCGCACACCCATTACTTTTCGGCGCGCAGTTTGGAAAAGGTTGCGACCGCCGCCGGGTACCGAATCGAGGCGTTGCACTATCTACAAGATTACAATTTCATGAATCATCTCTACTGGCATTTCAACAACGGCCCCCAACGCACGGGCGAGTTCGGCCTGGCCCCGCCGCGAATTCAGTTCAACGACGATCACCCCGAGGCCGGCGAAGCCCTCAACGCGCTTTTCCAAGACTGCGACAAGCGCTACAAAGCCATTCTGGCGGAGCATGGTTTGACCTCCAATATGTTCGCGGTTCTTGCACGGGAGTAGGCGGCGATATGGACCTGGAACTAAATGACAAGCGGGTGTTGGTGAGCGGCTCTTCCAGGGGTATCGGTCGCGCCGTTGCCGAGCGCTTCTTGGATGAAGGCGCGCGTGTGGTGTTTACCTCTCGCGGCTCTGAGGACCTGGAAGCAATCAGCCGGAAATTTCCCTCCGAAAAGGTCATGACGCAAGTCTGTGACTTTGTTTCGGATGATCAGGTCAGACAATTACTGGCAACCGTTGCCGAAACCTGGGGCGGGTTGGATGTGGCGGTGGCCAATGTGGGCAGTGGAAAAAGTGTTCCCGACCCCGTGCCCGAGCCCGGCCACTTTAAGGAAATGATAGATATCAACCTGACAAGTGCGATCAACCTGGCCCGGCACGCCCTGCCGCTGTTGCAACAGTCCGGCGGTAATATGGTCGTCATCGGGTCGATTGCGGGTCTTGAGGTTTTCGGCGCGCCGACCGCCTATGCCGCGGCCAAGACAGCCCTCACTTCCTTCGCCGCCAACCTGTCCTATGTAAGCGCGCGAACCGGCGTACGGGTGAACTGTGTCGCCCCCGGCAACATTTATTTCGAGGACGGAACCTGGGGCCGAAAGCAAAGGGAGAACCCGCGAGCGGTTCAGCAAATGCTTGAGGAAAAAGTACCCATGCAGCGCTTCGGCCGACCCCGGGAGGTTGCCGATGCCGTCGTCTTCCTGGCTTCAGAGCGCGCTGCCTTCATCACGGGGACCACTTTGCGGGTAGACGGCGGCCAGACCGCCGGCATGTTCTGAATGGAGATTGAATGAAAAAGTCTATGCAACACTTCGATTTAACCGGTAGAGTCGCCGTCATTACCGGCGGCGCCGGCCTTTTAGGGCGTCAACATGCCCACGCCCTGGCCCAAGCCGGCGCTTATACCGTGCTCCTGGATATCGACGGCGGCAAGGCGAGCGAGGTTGCCGCCGAGATCCAAGCCGAGCACGGCGTTGCCTCTATGGCCCAGATGTGCGACATCACCCTGGAAATAACCATTGAAAGCGTACTCAAAAATGTCCTTCAAGCCTTCGGCCGGTTGGATATCCTGGTCAACAATGCCGCCAACGATGTCAAGATCGAGCGCGGCGATCATCTGGCCGACTCGCGCCTGGAGCATATGCCCCTGGAGCAATGGCAGGCGGACCTGGATGTGGGTGTCACCGGCGCCATGCTGTGCAGTCGGGTTTTCGGCAAGCACCTGGCCGATCACGGCGGGGGCGTTATCCTGAACATCGGTTCTATCCTGGCCCTGACCGCTCCCGATCAGCGCATCTACCGGCTGGACGATTTGGAGGACGATCGGCAACCGGTAAAAACCGTCACCTATTCAGTGGTAAAACACGCCTTGATCGGCCTGACGCGTTATCTGGCCACCTATTGGGCCCATAAGGGTGTTCGGGCCAACGCGCTCTGTCCCGGCGGCGTCTATAACGAAAACCTACCGGAGGAATTCGTCAAGCGCCTGACCAACCTCATCCCCCTGGGGCGCATGGCGCGTTTGGATGAATATCGCGGCGCGGTGCAGTTTTTGTGTTCGGACGCCTCCGCCTATATGAACGGGGCGGTGGTCACCATGGACGGCGGCCAAACCGTCTGGTGATCAATTCTCCTTGACCGGTTCCCTACGTTCGGCCACGCTTACCCGATTGCGACCCCCGTGTTTCGCCCGGTACAGTTCGCCGTCCGTGCGCTTGTACAATGAGGGACCGTTCTCGCCTTTTGTCAACTGCGCCAAACCCGCACTCATGGTCAATGAAAACTCAAGGTCCTGGTCACGGTACTGGTGTTCAGCCAGGAACTTGCGAACACGCTCACCTACCTTCGCGGCGCGTTCCAAGGTGCACCCGGAGAAGATTACGGCGAATTCGTCACCGCCCAACCGGTAGATCAAATCGAAATCACGCAGGGAGCCCTGAATCAACCTGGCGAAATTCACCAACACATCGTCACCCACCTGGTGGCCGTAGGTGTCGTTGATATTTTTGAAATGATCCAGATCCAAGAGCAGCAAGCACATGGGGTTTTTGAATCGATGGGCGCGTTCGACGGCCTCGTCCAGGTCGCGTTCGAAGGCGCGGCGATTACGCAGTTTAGTCAAATGATCGTGCTCGGCCTTTTCCCTGGTTTCGACCAACTGGGTTTCCAGGTCTTCGATTTGCGACTTACAACGCGTCAGCTCGTTCGAAAGCTTGGATAAGCCGTCCTGGAGGCTGCGTGTCTTCTGAACCATGGACCTACCGGCCTGTACAAATATCTCGGACAGGCTCCGGATATTGTTGATGGAGCGCGCCTTTTCCACCTTGTCGATAATGTCCTCGATGTCCTCGGTAATATCCCGGGTTTTTCCCAACCCGTTGGAAAGCAAATCGAGAACCTGTTCCAGGATACTGTTGATGGCGTCTTGGTATTGGCGGGCTTCCGCGGTAAATCCACCCTCTTCCAAGTGCAGACTCAGCGCGATGATACGATCGCGCGCCTCCAGGAACTTGCGAAACTTGGAAACGAATATTTGAGGCGTATGGAAACGACCGATATCGTTGATGTAAATGCGCAGAGGCTGAAGCTGAGGTTCCAGGCTTTCGGCTTCCTCGGGCGTGAGTTCCGAAAGGATGGTTTCAATAGCCCATTTGTATTTTTTGGTGATGGCGGCATTCATAGTTTGTAGTTCCAGTCGTCTTGTTCAGAATTTTCTCGGGCCAATCCGTACATAAATTTTCCCCATTATCGATTATCGGATCGTTTCGCTTACATATGAAGGACGATGTTCAAGTGATGCATGGAATCGTGGTCGGGACCGGCTTCCTGAGAATGGATGTTATGACCGAAATTCGGTCTCACCGCTCCCGTTGGACGTCCACAACGAGCGACCATTTGCCGTTGGAGGGTTTAAGGACCATATCCTTCCCGCTGAGAGGCACCTTGGGTAACTCGATGGTGCCTAATAACTTCTCCTGCTTTCTTTTCATGATCTGATAAACCTTGAAAACCAGTTTAGCGCCGGGCTCCGCCTGGAAATTGGTAATGTAGTTCCAATTAGGGGCGGTTAACAGGTCTTCTCCGGTTTTGTAGGTTTGACCTCCGGTCTCCAAGGTGACAAAGCCGCGCATCTTGCGGGCCTTGATCTTGGGCAGATCGCGTCCGGTCTTGATCACCAGCCTGACAGTACCGTCGTACTTTTCGATCTTGTCGCTATACTTCTTCACCAGGGCTGAAATCCTGGTTTTGGAATAATTGAAGGCGTAGTTTCTTTCCTTCTTCAACCGGTCCAGGATCTCGGCATAAGGCTTGCCGGGATCATCGGCCACCCGGGCTTCCCAACGCAAGACCTCGCTGATGCGGGTATGTTCCTCGCCCAATTTTGACGACGTATCGGTCAACTGCTTGAACTTGCTGTCGTTGATGAAGATTGGGAAGTCCACCAGAATCTTGTCCACCGCCTTCTTCTGCTGATCGAGCGGGTTTTTCTTCAAGCCTTGCAGCGTGTTGACCTGCTTGTCGAAAGCGGTGATCCGTTCCTTGATGACATCGCGTTCCTTGCGGTAGGACTTCCAATTGGAGATCCGCAGCAACTCTTCATACAGTGCCAATGCCTTGCGAGGATCGTTGTTCTCTACCTTTTTGATCTCTTCCTTTTTACGGAAGCGAATTTCTTCCATGGCCTTGGCGGCGATCTTGTTATTCGATTCGATCTTGAGCAGTCTTTTGGCGGACGTCGCGGCCTTGAAGTACTGTTTTGCCTTCATCTCCCGCTGCACGCGGTTTTCCAGGTTGGTGATCTTGGTCAGGTTGATATCCCTGCTCAATCGGTCCTTTTTGGCCACCAGTTCCTGGTCGTCCGGTCGAATACGCGCCATGACTTCCAATGCCTGCAACATCTTGGTTTCCTGGTTGGCGGCCATGGCCTGATCGTAGAGCGTCTGGTAATCCACCATGACATTGTCCCAGTACTGATCCAATGCGGAGGTGTTGGGCATTTTGGGGCGCAGGTCCTCGCTTATCTTCAGGGCCTCATCCCAGCGCTTGCGTTTGACGGCTCGCTCCAATTTGGCCATTTGGGGATTGACCACCTTTTCCAGCAGCCATTCACGCATGCGCTCTTCCAGATCCTCGTCCCGGAATTCACTGTCGATAAGACGCAGGCGATTGTAGACCTCCTGGCCTTCCAGAATCTTGTTTTCGTCGACCAGGGCATTGGCCGCCGCCGATTGTTCGGTGCGAATGCGGTCCAGCAAAGCAGTCAGATCGGGGTTTTCGGGCTCCAGGGCACGGACGCGATTGATGCTGTACAACGCGTTCATCTCGGTATCGCCCACCAACAAATCCTGGTCCACATAGGCCGTGGCGCGGGAGATCTGGTCCGCGATATCCTGCTTGCGTTGGGCGATCTTGCGCTGTAAACCGGCAATACGCGCTTCGGCCGTGTCTTTTTCAGGGCCGTATTCAAAACCGGGGAAATCGTCGCGCACGCTTGCCCACTGAGCCAGGGCGCCGTCCCAATCGCCGCTGTTTTCAAGAGAGACGACCTGCTCGAAGGCGGCGACGGCGGCCGCCCGGTACTTCTTCTGCTGTTGGGCGCGAACCGCGATAAAAACGACGGCGACCAGCAGAACGAGAACCACGGCCCCGGCAATTGCCAGGACCTTTTTGGGTATCGGCTTTTTGGCCTTGCTCTTGGATACCGCGACCGGCTGTCCCTCGGCCGGCTCGTCAAAGAAGTTTTCCTCTTGCGACAGCCGGCTTTCCAGCTCTTCTATGGATGGTGACGACGGAGTTTCCGATTTCGGCGGTTCGTCGAAGATACCTTCTTCCTTCAGCATATCCGCGGCCGGATCGGTCGTAGGCGGGGGTTCCGGCGCCTGCTTCTTTTCGGCTTCCAACATGGCCCGCTGCAAGGGGTCCAGAGAAGCCGGATCGGGTGCGGGGGGCGACGGCGGTGTTTCCAACCTGGACTCGGGAGGAGGCGGGGGCGTTGCCAACTTGGGTTCCGACGGAGCGGGCGGCGGCGGGGGCGCCTCAGTCACGCCCGATTGCGGGGGCACGCTTTGCGACAGGCTGTGCATGCCTTTCAATCCGCGCGCGGCCAACTGTTTGCCGAATTTCAGTTTCTTTTTGGTCTCGTCCTTATCATCGCCGGCGGGGACCAGCATGACCATGGTCCACAAACCCTCAGCCGGCATGATATTGCCGTCGGCCTTGGCCTCGGCGGCCTTGCCCAAAACCAGGTCCACCGGAAGAGCCGGTTGGTGGTCCAGCAGGCGCTGCTTCACGCCGTCGAAGATGCGCGACTGCATTTTCAAGGCCTGCTGGTGTTTTGGTTGCAGGGCCAGCACCGCGTTCAAGGCGGCGAGCGTACCGGCCACCCGGCGTTTCTCCAAGCAGGCGCCGGCCTCTTTCAGGCTGCGTTGTACCGCGGAGGCATGCATGATCTCGGTGATCTGGTTGTGCAGACGGATGGCGCCCTCATGCGGGCCGGACATCACCAATGCGGAGTCGACGGTGCGCAGGGCCGTCTCGAATTCTTTGTTAGCGCACAACTCTTTGGCTTCCGTCAGTTGTTCCTCGATCTTGGCCAAATCGTGTTCACTTAAGGGCCTCGGCGGGGCGCCCGCGAGCACGGCGCGCTCGGAGGCCGGATGCAGCAAGGCCAGCGCACTTTTGAAATCGGCCAGGGACTTGAAACGCTGGGCGGGATCTTTGGCCAGGGCCATCATCAAAACACGCGCCATACCCACACCCACCTGCTTGTTGAATGCCTGGGGGTTGGGCATGGGCGCTTCCAGGTGCCCTTTTTTGACCGCCTCGTAGTCGCCGGTGAAAGGCAGACGCCCCGCGACCATACGGTAGAGCAATAGGGCCAGGCGGTAGATATCGGTTTGTTCGCCCAATTCGGCTTCAACATTGAACTGTTCGGGAGCGGTGTAGGCCGCATTCGTCAATTCGAAGAGGCCGAGGTTTTGCGCCAATTCCGTCTCGAACGGGGCCAGGCCGATGTTCTTCAAAAGGACGCCGCCCTCGCGGGTCAGCACTACATCGGTGGGCTTGATTTGCAGGTGCCGGCAGCCTTTGGCCGCGGGTGCTTCCAACTGCATGACCAGATTGGTGCATACGCGCAGGGCAAACTCCGGCTTACAGGTTCCCACCTGGCGAAGGTAGGTATTCAGGTCCATGCCGGTCGGCGCAGCGGCCACATGAGCGAAACAATCGCCCAGTTTCTGAACCCCGTGGATGCGCAGGGGGAAGGTACCGGCCATGCTCTTCAGCCGATCGCCGTGTTTTTCCCAAAGCTCGCGAATCATGGGGCCGTCATTCTTGCCGAGCCGATAGATCCGAGCGTGGAAGCGGGCGCCCGCGGCTTTGTCCTTTAACTGAACTTCGGTCATCAACGCGGTCAGGTCCACGATGGCTTCGATCTCGAACTTCGGATCGATGCATTCCTGCAGGGTAGACCTCAAGTGATCCAAAACGCCGCGTTTTGCTGTCTCTTCATTCACCATTTGCCGATTTGTGTCATTCATTTTTCACTTTCCAGAGATCCAAGTGATTGGGGATTTCATTTTAACATGATAGAAATGGCTGTCAGTGATTGGTTGTGGGGTTATATTATGAGTGCCGTCAAAATCTCTCTCTTGATTCTATTATCGCCCGTATTCATAATCCAGGGCCAGGATACAGATCACCAAAATGATCCGCAACCACCGGAAATATCCCTGTTGCTTTCCCCGGGTGACTCGGAAAGCCTTATTGCCGTTATGGAGACCTATCGTCGTGAGGCGGGCCTGACCTCGTTTCCCCGCGTGATTGCCCTGGAACCGGGCCCGCTGGAAATGGCAAACGGGTTGCGACTGTTGGCCAATGAGATTTCACCGCGTCTCACCGTGCCTCGGCTCCTGCTTATTTCCACCACGGGCAAGCTGACCCTGCCCAACACCTTCCTGGCTTTTCTGAGGCGTTGCTTGGGAGAAGGCGCCGACATCTGGTGGGTAGGCGATCGCACGCCGCCGGAAATACTTGATTTCCCGCTCGATCCGGGACGGCGAATGGAGATCGTGCACCCGGATCAACTGGTGAACCGTCTCCGCTTCCGTCGATCGGGCGGCAGTACGGAATTTATGCTACCGCATCATTGATGCGGCGGAAAGCCTATTCGCCGTACATGCCGACGCCGGACAGCCGTGCGCGTCGGGCGGCCTCGATGATCTCGGAGAAGACCTGAGCGGCGGTAACCTCGGCCCCGGCGCCCGGTCCGCGCACTACCAGCGGGCGTTCCGGGTAGCGTTGCGTGGTGAAGGAGACGATGTTGTCGTTGCCGTCGACACCGTGACAGGGGTGATCCGGGCCCACCGCGCGCAGGGAAACGGTTGCCTTGCCGTCCTTGAAGGCCGCGATATAGCGCAATGCCTTGCCCTCTCGCTCGGCTTCATTGAAACGGTTGGTGAAGCGGGCATCGGCTTCAGCCAGGGCCTCGAAGAAATCGTCCACGCTTTCGGCGTCGTCGCAGCAGGCAGGGACCAGGCTTTCCACCTGGATATCATCCATCTCCAGCCGGAAGCCGCTTTCCCGTGCAAGCATGAGAATCTTGCGAGCCACATCGGTGCCGCTGAGGTCATCGCGGGGATCGGGTTCGGTGAATCCCTTTTCCTTCGCTTCCCACAGCAGGTCGCGGAAGGACATGCCGCCGCTGAAAGTATTGAAAAGGTAACTCAGCGTGCCCGAAAGGATGGCCTCGATAGCCGTCACCTTATCGCCGGATTGCACCATCTCTCGCACTGTCTTGATAATGGGCAGGCCCGCGCCGACGTTGGCCTCGTAGAAATAATTCACACGGGGTTGCGAGGCTAAATCCTGAAGATCGAGCCAGGTCCGGTAGCTGCCGGTGTTGCCGACCTTGTTGGGGGTGACGACTGAGATGCCCCAGCGAAGAGCCTCCGGGTAGAAGGCGGGTACGGCCGCGCCGGCGGTACAGTCTACCAGCACCGAGTTGGTGTGCCGGCGCATACCGCTGACAAAGGTTGTCAAGTCCGTTTCGGTCCTGCTTGCGGCCAACACTTCCAAGGCGCCGGCCGGATCGATGCCTTCCTGATCGATGATCATCTTGCGACTGTTGGCCACGCCGCAGAGTCGAACCTCCAGGTCGAACTCGTGCAGCAACCGCTCGTGGTTATCGGCAAGTTGTTGCAACAGGGTTTTGCCGATGAGACCCGAACCCACAAGGTAGACATGGGTTACCGGGCGCGGTGAGAAGAACGCCTCATGCAGCACGTTCAGGGTGTCGGTGACATCCTCGCGGCGCACGACGAAACTCACGTTCAGCTCGGAGGAGCCCTGGGCGATAGCCGCCACGTTGATGCGGTTGCGGCCCATGGCGCCGAAGATCCGGCCGGTGATCCCGGTCTTGTGGCGCATGCCGCCGCCCACCACGGCCACGATGGCGTGATTGGGCTCGATGCGTACCGGATCCACGCGGCCCTGTATGATCTCGTATTCGAATTCGCCGGCAACGGCTTTCTGGGCTGTTTCGGCTTCTTCGGGCGCCACCGCAAAGCAGATGGAATGTTCACTGGAAGCCTGACTGATCAGGATCACGCTGACGCCGGCCTTGGCAAGGCATCCGAATAACCTGCTGGAAATACCGGTGATACCTACCAGTCCGCTACCCTTCAATTGTAAGAGTGAAACGGAGGAAATAGAGCTGATGCCGCGAATATAATGCTTGCTTTCGCTGCCGTGTTCACTGATCAGCGTGCCGGGATGATGGGGCTCGAACGTATTTTTGATGCGAATGGGCACACCGGCTTTCATGGCGGGCGCCATGGTGGGCGAATAGATCACCTTGGCGCCGAAATGGGACAGTTCCATGGCCTCTTCGTAAGAAACCGCGTCCACGGGGAAGGCCGTCTTCACCCTGCGCGGATCGGCTGTCAAGACGCCGCTGACATCGGTCCAAATCTGAATTTCCTCGCAACGCAAAGCGGCGCCCAAAATGGATACCGTATAATCCGAGCCGCCGCGACCCAGGGTAGTCGTGCGACCCAGCGGCGAGCTTGCGATAAAACCGGTGCATACTTGCAGTGCATCCGTGTTCTCAAAATGGGTGCGGATGAGATGCTCCGTCTGTTCCCAGTCTATCTGGGCCATGCCGTAGGCGTCGTCAGTACGGATGATTTGACGGGCGTCCAGATAGGCGACATCGTCGATATGTCCCTGCATGGCGCTGCTGATGATGGTGCAACTGAGCCGTTCCCCGAAGCTCATCACGAAGTCGCGCGATCGTCCGCTGACCTCGCGCACCAGGTGAATGCCCTGTAGCGTATCACCCAGATCGGACAGCATGGCGGCCACCTTGGCCGTGGTTTCAGCACGCTCGGATTTATTACCGATCAATTCAGTAACCGCGGCATGATGACGCTCGCCCAATTCGGTCAGTACATCGCGCCAGGTTTCGTCGCGAACCTCGGCCAGATTACACAGCCGGATGAGGGTATCGGTGGCGCCGCTGAATGCCGAACAGACCACGGCAACCGCGCCGCGTTCTCGACGCGCCTCGGCAATGATTTCGATTACCTTGCGGATATTGGCCGGATCAGCCACCGATGTTCCACCGAACTTAAGCACGATCATGGAGCACACCCCACACAAAATTTTGCAGACCTTATCACAAGGAAAGGGTCGAACCCAAATCTTTTCCATGGGAATCACAAAAAAGTGCCGGTTACTGCCGGTATGTGGTCTCAGAAGCTTACCCCGGCGTCAAAAAGGGCATGGCGGGCCGCCCTCGTGGTATACTGGCGCGCCATATTATGATCCGAGGTAGATCCATGCATCTGTCCCCCCTGAAACCCCTGCTTCTTCTATTGCTCTCCGGCGCGTTCCTGCACGCGCAAAACCCCAAGGTTTACGAGGACTACAACGCCCTGTTGGCCCAAAAACAGACCGTGGCCACCCAGCCGTCCGTATACGTCAATAAGAAATACGGTTACCAGATGGCCGTCCCCCCCTGGCTGGACCTGCAAAACACCGGCGACGAGCGCGTTGCCGGCGGGCTGCTGCCGCGCGTGTCCGGTATCCAGAACGCGGTGGCGGTAAAAGCCAGCGACAAGCGCGAGTTTCCCGACTTCAACGCCTATATCGACTTCGTCTACGGCGCCAATGAAGCGGGGAAACCCATGAAGATGAGCCCCAACATGACCTGGGAAGGCGGTCAAGAGGTATCCGGCGCCGCCCACCCCACCTACGAGGTTTTCATCAAGGCCCGGAACCTGATCTATCACTGCCGATTTGTGCTGATGGAGACGCCCAAGGCCTATCTCCTGATCGACCTTTGGGCCACCGAGTCCACTTATTTCCAGAACCTGGATCGGTTCAAAGAGTTTCTGG
>JASJCB010000190.1 GCA_030066195.1 Acidobacteriota bacterium | reverse complement strand
ACCACGGAGCGGCGCAGTAAAGAGATTGGCATTCGCAAGGCTATCGGTGCATCGTCCTGGAGCATCATTGTGTTGCTGACCGTAGAGTTCAGCAAGCTGGTGCTTTTCGCGAATGTATTGGCATGGCCGGTGGCTTATTACATCATGCGAGGTTGGTTAAACAATTTTGCATACCGAATAACTCCACACCCCTTGATCTTTATATTCGGAGCCTTGATCGCCTTCATCATAGCCTGGGCAACGGTTGGCGGCCTTTCCGCGAGAGCAGCCACAGCCAGGCCCGTCAACGTGCTTCGCTCAGAATAAATCGGCAAATTCCTTTCACTGATCGACCTGGTGAGCAGTGACACTGCTCGGCAAAAAGAAACGAACTATTAAAAAACCGTACTCACAAGGTGTTGACTTAGAAGATGATAGACTCAATTCATAAGACCAATAATAAATTTTCGTCAAAAACGCTTGTCGATATCTTGGTTCATCATGCGGAAACACATCCGGAACGGGAGCTGTTCACCTTCTTAAATTTCCCAAAGAAGGGGGAACCCGTTCCCACGACCATGACCTACAGGGAGCTGGATGAAAAAGCGAGGGCAATCGCCTCCCTGCTTCAAGCCTCCGACGGGCACGGCCGGCGTGGCATCCTCCTCTACCCTCCGGGACCCGAATTCATTGCCGCCTTTTTTGGTTGTCTCTATGCCGGCGTGATCGCGGTACCCGTCTACCCGCCGACCGGCAACCGCCACCGCCACAGATTGGAAGGGGTTGTTGGTGATGCCAATGCCGACTTTGCACTAACAACCCAGGCGAACCAACAGTCCTATCACGATTGGTTCTCTAAATCCCTGGTGCTTGGTTCACTTGACGTATTTGCCACGGATTCGTGCAAAAAAAAGGACGCGGCTAAATGGCGGCGCCCAAAGTTTAACGGCGACAGCCTCGCCTTTCTACAGTATACATCGGGATCAACCGGAAACCCGAAAGGTGTCATGGTCAGCCATGGGAACCTGATGGCAAACCAGGAAGACATTAAAACCGGATTCCAGCAGGACGCCCAATCAATCGTTGTCGGCTGGTTGCCCCTTTACCACGACATGGGTCTCATCGGCAATATCCTTCAGCCCATCTACCTGGGCGCAAGGGCCATATTAATGCCACCCATGGCTATGTTGGCGCAACCGGCCCGCTGGCTTCAGGCCATTTCAAAATACCGGGCGACCACTAGCGGCGGCCCGAACTTTTCCTTTGACTTATGTGTCTCGCGGATCAGCGAATCAGAAAAGGCCGAGTTGGATTTGAGCAGTTGGACCGTGGCCTTCAACGGCTCCGAACCGATTCGGGCGAGCACCATGGCCCAGTTTACCGAGACGTTCGCATCTTGTGGTTTTGTCAAGGAGGCCTTTTATCCCTGTTATGGCCTAGCGGAGTCTACCCTGTTCGTTACGGGCAGTGTGAAGACAGAAGCGCCGGTGGTGAAAGCCATTGACCCGAGATCCTTAGAGGAGAATCGCGTTTCACCGTGTGCGGCCCGAACCGCAATCGAAGCGGTCAGTTCAGGCCGCCCGGCCCGAAACCGCGAGGTGGTGATTGTCAACCCCCGCACCAGAGAACCGGCAGGGCCCGATGAAGTGGGCGAGATCTGGGTGAAGAGCCCTAGTGTCGCCTTGGGGTACTGGGCGAAACCAGAGGTTTCCCGAGAGACGTTCCAGGCCTTCACCCGGACGGATAATCGGGGGCCCTACCTGCGAACCGGTGACCTGGGCTTCATGCAAGAGGACTGCTTGTTTATAACCGGTCGTCGCAAGGAGCTTCTGATCATTCGAGGTCGGAACCACTACCCCCAGGACATCGAAGAAACCGTTCAGAAGAGCCATACCTGCCTACGCCGGCACTGTGGCGCGGCCTTTTCGGTGGAGATTGGCGGGGCAGAGCGTCTGATCATAGTCCAGGAGGTTGAGCGTACCGCCCTGCGTCATTTAAATGAGGAAGAAGTTAGGCTGGCGATCAAGCAGGCCGTAGTAGACACACATGAGGCGCAGGCCCACGCGATCGTTCTGATCAAACCTGCCTCCCTGCCCAAAACAACCTCGGGTAAAATACGACGACGCAAATGCAGATCCTTGTATTTAACCGGTAATCTTGCGAAAGTCGGCAGCGAGCAGCAGCAGGAGGCCCCGCGCAAAACCTTCATCGAGACGGTTGATATCAAACGGCTTATCGCCATGCCGGAGGAAGAGAGGCGCGTTCTCATCACCGGCCATATAGGCCTTATTGCCGCGACTATTCTCGATATTTCATCGGATTTGGTTACCTACAACAAGCCGATCCGCCAATTGGGTCTAGATTCCTTGATGATGATCGATTTCCAGCAGCGGATACGGTCCGACTATGGCGTGGAACCTGAGATCGAAAAGTTATTCGCGAATCAAACCCTCGACGATCTGGCCCGTGAACTCGCGGTTGACATCACCACCATGGACGAGCCTTCCAAGACCCTTGTCCAAGGCCGGCCCTCATCACAAGGCGCTTTGTCCATCAACGAGCGTAGCTTGTGGTTCCTGCATCGGATGGCGCCCACCAACAAGGCCTATCATATAGTGGTCCCGTTGCGGTTACAGTCCGAACCGGACATAGGAGCGCTTGAAGCGGCCTTGCTCCAGTTGGTGCGTAATCATAGCAATCTGCGCAGCACCTACCGGGAACATGCGGGGCAGCCCATCAAACAGGTCAATACCCCGGAATCTGCGCCCTTCCATGTCTTTGACGCTTCCGACCTGAGTGAGGCGCGGCTTCAGGAACAGATCATGGCGGCGGCCTATAAGCCGATCGACCTGGTATCGGGGCCTGTTTTTCGCGCGGAGATGTACCACGTCGCCAAAAAGAACAATGTTCTGGTTCTTATCATGCACCATATCGCCGTAGACCTCTGGTCCGTGGGCAACTTGATCAAAGAACTTGCCACTATTTATGGCGACATTAACGCGGGTTGCGAACCCGCTCGGGTGACACCCAAACACAGTTATGCCGATTTTGTGGCCTGGCAATCAGACCAAATGGCAAGCGCGGATATGGAGCGCTCGTGGCAGTACTGGAAAAAGAAACTGGCAGGTGAGCCGCCCGTCTTGAATCTGCCCCTTTGCGCCGCCAGGCCCTCGGTCCAGACCTACAATGGAGCCGCTTACGACTTCCCCATTTCTGTCCATCTGGCCGAGGGATTGGAACAATTGGGCAAGGAGGCGGGAACCACTCTGTTCATGAGCCTGTTGGCCACTTTTAAATTGCTGTTACATCATTATTCCGGCCAGAACGATATCTGGGTAGGCTCGCCGTCAACGATTCGCAAGATGCCCGAAATGGCCGAGACCGTCGGCTATTTTGTGAGTCCGGTTGTCTTGCGTAGCGATGTCAGCCACAGTCCCTCCTTTATCGATTTCCTGAAAGAGGTCAGGCTGACTGTCTTGGAAGCCTTGACCCACCGCAACTTTAATATTCAGGTGCTTGTTGAACGCCTCGCGGTGAAACGAGATCCCAGTTTCTTTCCGCTTTATCAGTCCTGGTTCCAATTGGAGACCTTCCGGGCTATCCCCGGTGGTTCGCCATTCATTCTGGGTGAGCCCGGCGCCACCTTGAAACTGGGTGACCTGGACCTGGCTTCCTATCCCATGGAGACCATCTCATCTCAGGTAGACCTGGCGCTCTGGATCGTTGAAGGCCATTCCGACCTCCAGGCTCGAATGATTTACAATCCGGACATCCTGGATGCCGACACCGTCTCCAGAATGGCGGGTCACTATCTCTCCTTATTGGAGAGCCTGCTCGCCGACCCATCGACGTCCGTGAGCAATATCAGCCTTTTGACCGGCCCGGAGAGGCGCAGGCTGCTGACCGAGTGGAACCCCGCCCAAACCGACTATGATAAAAGTGCGTGTATCCACCATTGGGTTGAAGAGCAGGTGCAAAGAACACCCGTCGCAATCGCCCTCACCTATGTGGACGGGAACAACGAAAAGCACGACCTCACTTTTGAGGACTTAAATAGGAAGGCCAACCAATTGGCCGGATACCTGATCAAACACAACCCGGCGCGGGAAGCCTTAATCGGGGTTTGCCTGGAAAGAAGTCCGGAGATGACGATTTCGATTCTGGCTGTCCTGAAAGCGGGTTGCGGCTATGTTCCTATGGACCCCAACTATCCGACAGATCGTTTGGGGTTCATGATCGAAGAAGCTGAAATGCCGTTATTGATCACGTCGTCCCATCTGGCGGCCAGATTCCAGACCCGGTCCACGGTTTCCATCTGCCTCGATCGCGACGCTGCCGCCATCGAGTCTATCGCTGACAACAACCCGACCCTGCCCATGGACCCTGGTAATCTGGCTTATGTTATTTTCACCTCGGGATCAACCGGCCGACCCAAGGGCGTCATGATTGAGCACAAAAGTGTGATCAACCTGATGACCTACATGATCAAAGGCCCCGGTTTCAGCTCCTCAGACGTTTTCCTTGGGATCACCTCCCTGTCTTTCGATATCTCCGTGATGGAACATTTCCTGCCGCTGGTAACGGGTGCACGGTTGGTTCTCTGCGACCAGAAGTTCACCCTCGACGGTTTTTGGCTTGCCAAAATTCTAACCCTGACCGGGGCGACCCTGATGCAGGGAACGCCGACCACCTGGCAGATGCTGGTGGATGCGGGCTGGCGCAACCCGGAAGGCATTCGCGTTTGGTCGGCCGGCGAGGCCATGCCGCCGTTGCTGGCCGAGCGACTCTGTAGACTCAGCCCCAACGTTTGGAATATCTACGGTCCCACCGAGGCCACCATTTACGCCATCGGCAAACGTCTCGATCTGACGGATAAGCTGGTGACACTGGGTAGACCCGTCGACAATACGCGCATATATATTCTCAACCAAAACGGCCACCCGGTTCCTGCAGGCGTTCCCGGCGAGCTTTGTATCGGCGGGACCGGCTTGGCGAGAGGTTATCTCAACAGACCGGATCTTACAGCCAAAAGTTTTGTGAAGAACCCGATAGAGACAGACGGCCTTATCTACCACACGGGTGACCTCGCTCGTTTTTGTGCCGACGGTGAAATCGACTACTTGGGCCGAATCGATTTTCAGGTCAAGATCCGCGGCTTCCGCATTGAGCTTGGAGAAATAGAAACGGTTCTCCAGGAAGAGGACGATGTGCTTAACGCCGTGGTTATGCCACGGGTGAATCATACCGGCGAAACCGTTTTAGTTGCCTATGTGGTTGCCAACGGCGATTCGCAACTTAAAGACAGCACAATGCGGGCAAGAGCGCGCGATAAGATGCCGGACTACATGGTTCCCAGCCAGTTCATGGTGTTGGAGTCATTCCCCTTGACACCCAACGGTAAAATTGATCGCAAAGCCTTACCCGCTCCGGAATCCGGAACGGTTCTCGAAAGTGACTATCTTGCCCCTGAGACCGAAACCCAGAAACGAATCGCGGCTATTTGGGCCGAGATTCTCAAGTTGGAACGTATCGGCCAGAATGATGACTTCTTCCAGAAGGGAGGCCATTCCCTGCTGGTAACACGCGTCATTGCGCAGGTAGAGGACGCCTTTTATTGCGAGTTACCGGTACAAAGTCTCTTTGAGTGCCCCACCTTGGAGGCGTTTTCCGCCCGGGTTGACCGTTGGACTTTGATTCGCTCTACCAAGGTTGGTCCCGTCCCCATTTCCCGCGAGGATACACTGCCGCTTTCTTTAGCCCAGCAACGCCTGTGGTTCCTGCATCATTTTGAGGACGCCGGCAGCGTCTACAATATGTGTTCGGCGCTTCGCCTCGTTGGCTCCCTGGATGTACAGGGCCTTGTCAGGAGCATGCAGGACATTGTCGATGCTCATGAAAGCCTGAGAACCACCTTCGATCAAGACAATGGAGTTCCGGTCCAAGTGATCTCAAACAAGGTGATGTTGCCCGTTCCGTTCATTGACCTTGCCGGCCATCATAATGCAGCCGACATTGTCGACCGTCTGATTTCCGTTGAAGCCGATCGGCAATTCAACCTGAACACGGGGCCTTTGCTGCGCATTTGTGTTATTAGGGTTGCAGACAACGAACACATTTTAATCGTGAACAAACACCACATTATCTCGGACGGTTGGTCAATCGGTGTCCTCATCCGTGAACTTAGTGAAAATTACCAGGCCCAGGTTTTGGGAGAGGTTTTTACCCGCCGGGCACTGGCTTACCAATACGCTGACTACGCGGTCTGGCAAAGAAACTGGTTGGAAGGAGAAAAGTCACGCCTACAACAGGCCTTCTGGCGTGACAACCTTGAAGGCATGCCGCCGCACCTGGACTTACCGACCGATCATCCCCGTCCGGCAATAACCACCGTGCACGGCGGTTTGCTGCACAGTACCCTGCCAAAAACTCTTGTCGATACAATAACCCAGTTGGGTCAATCGGAAAGGGCCACACCGTTCGTTACCATGTTGGCCGCTTTTAAGGTACTGCTCTACCGTTACTCCAATCAGACAGATTTCGCCGTGGGCGTTCCGGTCGCGGGTCGCCGGCAGGCCGGCCTTGAAAACATCATCGGCTTTTTCATCAACACCCTCGCCCTGCGCTCGAACCTGTCCGGCAAGTCCAGTTTCCGGACCACCTTGGGGAATTTACGCAAAACATTCCTGTCCGCTTTCTCGAACCAGGACCTGCCCTTTGAAAAGGTTGTGGAATTGGTCGAACCGGAGCGAAGCTCCAGCCACACTCCTCTGTTCCAAGTCATGTTTGACCTACAGCCCGGGTCAATTGGAGAATTCGATCTGCCGGGACTACATGTTAATCGTATCCATCCGGACTCTACCACGTCACGGTTTGAACTCAGCTTCTCGTTCCACGATACCGGCGATGGGTTGGAAGGCGCACTAGAGTACAATCGCGATTTGTTCGAAAGAGAGACCATTGAACGGATGATGGTGCACTACCAAACCTTGTTGGAAGCAGTGGTGGCGAACCCGGAGTGCGAGATAGACGCCATCTCCTTCCTACCCGAAACCGAGAAGCAACAACTACTGGAAGGGTGGAACGACACGGCAATGTCCTTTGATGAGACCCGTCACGTCTTTCAACAGCTGGAAGCCCGTGCAGTGGAAACACCGGATGCACCGGCTATCGGCATCGGCGATGGCGAAGTGGCTCTAACATACGGTCAGCTGAATAGTCAGGCCAATCGCCTGGCACATTACCTTCTTGCGTCCGGGGTCGGCCTGGAGTCTAATGTTGCGATCTGTATGGACAGCTCGCCTGAAGCCGTAATCGCCCAATTGGGCGTTTGGAAGGCGGGCGGCGCTTTTGTTCCGCTGGTCCCGCAAACGCCCAAGAAGCGACTGGCGTCCATGTTCGAAGACGCCGGCATCAATATTGTGCTTACAGAAGACATGCACCGAGAGAGCCTACCTCAATTCTCCGGACAGGCCGTCTGTTTGGATACGAACGACAGTTTGTTTGAAACAATGTCAGCAGAGAACCCGGGGATTCGGCCCGATCCGGCGAACACCTCTTACGTCATCTTCACCTCGGGTTCCACCGGAAAACCCAAGGGCGTAGCTGTCCAACACCAGGCTCTGAACAACCTGATGGCCTGGCATGTGGTGAACTTTAAGGTGCGTAGGGATGACCGGGCAACCCAGATGGCTTCGTTCTCCTTTGACGCCTACCTATACGAGATGTGGCCCTACCTGATCACCGGCGCCCGCGTGGACCTGTTACCGGACCATGCTACGGAAACACCGGAACAAATGGTGACCTGGCTGCATGCCCATAAAGCAACCGTTTGCTTTGCACCGTCACCGCTGGCAGAAGCCATGATGCCTCTGGAATGGCCGAAAGATTCGATACTTCGCTACATGCATACAGGTGGAGACAAACTGCACCTCAAGTCTCCTGAACAATGGCGCTTTGAACTGATTAATAACTATGGACCAACCGAGTGTTCGATCGTGGCCCTGGCGGGATCGGTAGAGAAAGAAGACCTGTCCGATGATGGCGGGGACGCCGGAAGCAAGAAGGAACCCACGCTGGGCCAACCGGTCGGCAACACCAGGGTCTATATTCTAGACGCCTATCTGAGACTTACGCCCATCGGCGTGCCAGGTGAGCTCTGCATCGGCGGGTCCGGCCTGTCCCGGGGTTATCACAGTCGCCCCTCTCTAACCGCAAAGGTATTTGTACCCAATCCATTTGTGGCCAACTCTCGCCTTTACAAAACGGGCGACCTTGCCTGTTACCTGCCCGACGGCCGGATCGAGTTCCGCGGCCGTAATGACCTTCAGGCGAAAATTCGCGGGTTCAGGGTTGAGCTGGGTGAGGTTGAGGAGGCCATCCTCAATTACCCGGGAGTGCATTCTGCTGTTGTTCTGGCACCCAAGGACAAATCGGGTAGCCGGCAACTGGCTGCCTACCTGGTCCCAGATCAAGGCATTGAGCTAAGTGTGGCTCATATCCAAGCGGATCTCAAAACCAAACTACCTGATTACATGATCCCCACATTCTTCTCTTTACTGGATGCCTTCCCCATGACATCTCGTGGTAAGGTTGACATTAAGTCCTTGCCCGCCCCCAGCCCGACCGTGAGTTCAAAGGAGTTAACCGGACCCCGCAATCAGGTTGAAGCCCTGCTTGTCTCCCTTTGGGAAGAGGTTTTGGGCACAGGCCCCATTGGCATTCACAGCAACTTCTTTGATCTTGGCGGCCATTCCCTGATGGCGATGAAGGCCATTTCAAAAATACGTGGAGTCTTTGCGCTCGACATTCCCGTGCGGAAATTGTTCGAGGCGCCCACCATTGCCGAACTTGCCGAAGAATTCAAACGTATACCGGGCCAACTGTTAAGCTCCGATTTCCCGGCTCCAACGGTAGAGAATCGCCCGGCCAAGATGCCCCTCTCCTATTCCCAGCAACGACTCTGGTTCTTGGACAAGCTTGAAGGCCCCTCTCCTGCCTACAATATCTTCTCGGCATTCCGATTACTTGGGCCTTTGGACATGGATGTATTTCAATGGAGCCTGTCCGAGATTTTACGGCGCCACGAGGTACTCAGAACCAGCTTCAACCGGGACGAACAGGTTCAGGTGATCGACGACATGGTTACCACGCCTATTTACACGGTAGATGTAGCGGAAACATTGCTGAGCAGTGGCGTGGAACCCACACCGGCCCGGCTGGAGGAAGAAGCGAGTCGCCTGCTGCAAGAAGAGGCCGCTCGGTCTTTTGACCTCAGCCAACCGCCGCTGCTTCGTTTCCTAATTTTGCAACTGACACAGAGCGAACAGATCCTGGCGATCAACATGCATCACATCATCTCCGACGGTTGGTCCATGGGCGTGCTGATGGAGGAATTCACCCATCTCTACGAGAAGCGTCTCCAGGGTGAACCTGCATCATTACCAGAGCTTGCGATCCAATATGCGGACTACACGCTTTGGCAACAGCGCAATTTGTCGAGTGCTTCAATGGACAAACATCTATCCTATTGGAAAGATCGTCTGACCGGACTGGAACCCTTGCTGGAATTGCCCACCGACAAGCCCCGGCCGGCCATCCAGAGTTACAGCGGCGGGTCGCGATCCTTTGACCTGCCGACCCACCTTCTGGAAGCTCTGGAAACCATGAGCCGCGAGCAAGGTACAACCCTGTTCATGACTCTGGTCGCTGCATTCAAAGTACTGCTGGCCCGCTATTCCGGACAGCAAGACATTGCTCTGGGCACACCGGTTGCCAACCGGACACAACAGGAACTGGAACCGCTGATCGGGTTCTTTGTCAACACGCTTGTTCTTCGTAGTGAGGTATCCGATGAGCTTGCCTTCACGACGCTTTTGGAGCGTGTTCGCGATGACGTTCTCGGCGCCTTCGCTCATCAGGAAATGCCGTTTGAACAGGTTGTCGAAGCGCTTAGACCGGAACGTAGCTTAAGCTATGCACCGCTTTTCCAGGTTATGTTCACCTTGCAGGATACGCCCGCCTCGGATTTGGCATTACCAGGCTTGGGAATCACCCACATGCCTCAAGAAAACCACACGTCCAAGTTCGATCTAACCCTGGCCATGAACAAGTCGTCGCGAGGGTTAAGTGGTGTCTTGGAATACAATACCGACCTTTTCGAGTCGGTTACTATGGATCGGTTCCTCAATCACTACGAGAATCTTCTCGAAAGTCTGATCCAAGACCGCGAACAACAGGTGGGCTCCCTGGTTTTGATGGGTCAAGATGAGTTGGCATCTCTGATCGAAGCATCTCAAGCCTCGGATGGGGTTGATTTGCCGGGGAAATGTATTCACCATTTCTTTGAGGAGCGAGCGGCGAAACGTCCACTGGACGTGGCCGTGGTTCACGGGGAACGGACGCTTACTTTTGGCGAGTTGAATCAGCGGGCAAACCAGCTTGCGCATTATTTGCTGAGCTTGGCCGTTGTTGGTGAAACCCGAGTGGGTGTTTGCCTAAATCGCGGCCCCGAGATTCCGGTTGTATTAATGGCCATTCTTAAAGCCGGCGGCGCCTATGTGCCCTTGGATCCAGCTTATCCTAGTGATCGCATCCAGTTGATGGTTGAGGACGCGAATATTTCAACCATTATTACTCAAGACAGCTTGGAAGGCATTCTGCCTGCGACCGTTAAAAACCTGGTTTATGTGGACGGCCATTCGGCCAGGATTGCAAAAGAACCCACTGTTAATCCCGCGACGGTTCAGCATCCCGAAAACCTGGCTTATATCATTTACACTTCCGGTTCTACCGGGAGGCCCAAGGGCGTGGCGATTGCTCATTGCAGTGCGGTCGCGATGCTTGCCTGGGCCGGCGCTACCTATGCCGATGACGTTACCGGCGCGACTCCTTGCGTACTCGCCGCTACTTCGATCAACTTCGACTTGTCCGTTTTTGAATTATTCTTCCCGCTCTCCTTTGGCGGTAAAATGATTCTCGCCGAGAACCTGCTGGCCCTTCCCGATCTTCCCGGCCGCGAACAGATCACTCTTATTAACACCGTTCCTTCGGCAATTGATGCTTTGCTCCGCCAGGACGGCATTCCCGAGACGGTACGCGTGATCAACCTGGCCGGGGAGCCCCTGTCGAGAGACCTTGTGACGCGTCTCTATGCTAAGACGAATGTGAGCGAGATTTTCAACCTCTACGGCCCCTCGGAGGACACCACCTACTCCACCGGCAGACTCATTTACCGCGGAGAAACAAAAGAGCCCTCCATCGGGCGCGCAATCCCTGGAACCGGAAGTATGGTGACGGATAGGAATCTGATCCTGGTGCCTGTTGGCGTTCATGGCGAGTTGCTGCTGGCCGGTGATGGCCTGGCACGCGGCTATCTGGGCCGGCCGGCGCTCACGGCCATGCAGTTTCTGCCTCATCCGTTCGCTACCTGTCCGGGTGCCCGGGTCTATGCGACGGGAGACCTTGTGCAGGCGCTGCCCGAGGGCGATCTCCAATTCCTGGGCCGTATTGATCACCAGGTCAAGGTTCGCGGTTTCCGTATTGAACTCGGCGAGGTTGAGACCGCATTAAACGGTTTGCCCTTTGTGAGGGAAGCGGTTGTGGCTGTTCACGCAAATCGTGGTCAGGCATATGAAACACAATTAGTGGCTTATGTGGTTCCCGAAGAAGGTGACACCCTCTTGGTTCCCGAAATCAGAGACGCCTTGAACCACAAACTGCCGGACTATATGGTCCCCACACTGTGGCAGACAATGCAGGCGTTGCCGCGTACGCCCAACGGAAAACTGGACCGCAAGGCTCTGCCGGACCCCGACGGTTCCTCGGCAAGCAGGGAATACGCTCCGCCGGTGACTGTGACAGAGACGGCCCTGGCGCGCATTTGGGCCGATCTTCTGGGCCTTGAGCAGGTTGGCCTCGAAGATAATTTCTTTGAGTTGGGCGGACACTCCCTACTGGCCACCCGGGTCGGCACAAGAGTGAAGGAATTGTTTCACGTGCTGCTTCCGGTACGGGCATTGTTTGAAACCCCGGTTTTGGGCATGTTGGCCGAACGCATCGAAGGTCTCGAGAGGGATGCCGGCCAAACGCTACCGCCTTTGAGGCCCAGACCCAAAGCGGAAGAAGCCCCGCTCTCCTCTTCTCAGCAACGCATCTGGTTCCTGGATCGCCTCGAGGGCCGGAGTGCTGTCTACAACATGCCTTCATTCATGAGTTTAGAGGGCCCGCTGGATGTTGGGTCCCTGAAAGCAGCCATTACGGATGTGGTCCAACGTCACGAAATCCTACGAACCACTTTTAGAGTGGTCGGCGGTAATGTACAACAGGTTATTTCCAAAAACAGGGACGTGGATTTCCGGTATGTGGATATGCGTATCGCCAAGGGCGACAAGAAACGCCAGGTCTCACAATTAGCAGCTCAGGCCGCAGCAGACCCCTTCGATTTGAGCCATGGCCCATTGATCCGCATACATTTATGGCAATTGGACGAAAACCTACACGGCCTGCTTGTGAACATTCACCACATTGCCGGGGACGGCTGGTCTATCGATATTTTAACTAGGGAACTCGCGGCATTTTATGACGATAGAGCTCAAGGCCGCATCCCCAACCCGCAACCGCTGCCCATCCAATACGCCGATTTCGCATACTGGCAGCACATCCCGTCTTACGGTGCATCGCTTGGTAAACAAACGGATTACTGGGTCGAACGATTAGCCGACCTGCCACCCCTTTCGGCGTTCCCGACAGACCGACCCAGGCCGGTTGTCCAAACACAAAATGGCGCAACGATGTCATTCCATCTGGGCAAGGGTCTGATGAATTCCCTGTCCACTCTTGCCCGGACAGAAGACGCCACACTTTATATGACGCTTCTGGCCGCTTTTAAGGTACTACTGGCCCGCTACGCCAATCAATCGGATATTGCCGTCGGCACGCCTGTCGCCAACCGCAACCAACCTGGGTTGGAAAACCTGATCGGATGTTTTGTCAATACGCTGGTCCTGCGCTCGGACCTGTCAGCGGCTCCGACCTTCAGGCAACTCCTGCGCGAGGTGAAGACAAGCGCGCTGGATGCCTACGAGAATCAGGAGGTGCCTTTCGAACAATTGGTAGAGGTTCTCAGACCACAAAGGAATCTAAGCCATTCGCCCTTATTCCAGGTAATGTTCACACTTCAGAACACGGGTTTGTCCAAGCCTTCGGCTTTCGGGTTGCGTTTTCAAGGCCAGACACTGGAAACCTCGTCGGCTCGGTTCGATATGACCTTCATCCTGAAAGAAACACCCGAGGGCACGGTTAATCTTGAGTACAATACTGACCTCTATGACCGGGCAACGATAGAGCAAATCGTAAGACACTACGCCACTTTATTGGAAGCCGTAGTTGCCGATCCTTCCACCCGAATTGATCGATTGTCTATACTTTCCAGGGAAGACGAGCGCCGTCTGCTGACAACTTGGAACGACACGAACAAGGAACCGCTGTCAACTCGCTGCATCCACCGATCTTTTGAAGATCAGGTTCGCCGAACACCCCAAGTGCGTGCGGTAGCTTGCGAGAACGAATTTCTGACCTATGCGGACCTCAATGCCAGGGCCAATCAGCTTGCGCGTCATCTATGCAAACTGGGGATTGGTAATGAGGCAAGAGTGGGCATCTGCCTGGAACGAACATCAGCGATACCACTTGCCTTACTAGCCGTTCTGAAAGCGGGCGGCGCCTACGCGCCGCTGGACCCTAACTATCCGCGGGAACGTCTGATGTTCATCATCGAAGATGCCGGGATAGACATTGTCCTGACCCAGGCTTCTTTTGCCGATCTGTGTGATTCGGTTGGTAAAAAAGCCATTTGCCTGGATGGGGATCTGGATGTGATCGACGCCCAATCGGTTGAGAACCCGAACTATGCCGTCTCGGCCGAACAACTCGCCTATGTGATCTATACTTCCGGCTCTACGGGTAGACCAAAGGGTGTGGCCATTGCACATGCCAATACGGCAGCCATGCTTCAATGGGCTGCCGGCGTCTTCTCAAAGGAAACGTTGGCCGGCGTCCTGGCTTCTACCTCAATCAATTTTGACTTGTCCGTTTTTGAGTTGTTCCTGCCTCTATGCAACGGCGGCCTGGTGATTATGGCCGAGAACCTGCTTGCGCTGCCGGGAATTAGTGTTCCCGTCACCCTGATCAATACGGTGCCCTCGGCCATGGATGCCCTATTGCGTGAGGGTGGAACGCTGGAAGGGACACAGGTGGTTAACCTGGCGGGCGAACCGCTGCCGCGCTCGCTGGTGGATCGCATCTATCAACAAACCGACGTTGCAAGGGTCTACAATCTGTATGGTCCATCGGAGGACACCACCTATTCCACCTACCTCCATGTGCTCCCGGATAAGAAAGTGGAGCCCGGAATAGGTAGGCCGGTGGGTCATACCCACGCCTATATCGTGGATAACCGTCTGCAACTTACACCGCCTGGCGTTGCCGGCGAGCTTCTGCTCTCCGGTGCGGGTGTAGCACGGGGTTATTTGGGCAGACCTTCGCTTAGCGCAGCGGGATTTGTGCCCAATCCATTTGCGTCGTCGGGTTCCCGTCTCTATAGAACCGGCGACCTGGCGCGCCACCTCCCGGACGGCACCCTCCAATTCATGGGTCGTATCGATCATCAGGTCAAAGTCCGCGGTTTCCGCATCGAACTGGGCGACATTGAAACAGCCCTGAACGGTTTGTCCATATTGAGCGAAGCGGCCGTAGCGGTAGCAAAGGACGACGACGAACTGTTTGGAACCAGGCTGGTAGCCTACGTGGTTCCCAAGGATGAGGAAGCCATCACAATCGGTTCGATCAGGGAACTCCTGGGCGAAACCTTGCCCGACTACATGCTGCCGTCACTGCTGGTTATTCTGGCTGAACTGCCCCGGACGACAAATGGCAAGCTAGACAGGAAAAAGCTGCCCGCACCGGACCAACCGGCCGGCCACCAGAAGACTTATGTGGCGCCCGAAACCGAGGCCGAAATCGAACTGGCTTCCATCTGGTCGGAGATCTTGGGTATTGAACGTGTAGGCGTTAACGACAATTTCTTCGAATTGGGAGGCCACTCGCTGCTGGCGATTCGACTGTCGTCACAGGTGCGAGACAAGTTTGCGGCGGAACTGTCGCTGCGTGCCCTATTCCAGACTCCAACCGTTCGCCAACTTGCGCAGCATCTTGATACGATAGAGGAACAACACACCTCAGCTTTCGCCCCGGCACCGGTTCAGCGCGAGGAGAAAATGCCGGTTTCCTTCTCGCAACAGGGACTTTGGTTCGTGGACCGTTTACAGGGATCTAGCCCCGAATATAACCTTCCTGCGGCTATACGGCTAAAGGGTTCCTTAAATTTAGGCGCCTTGGAAGAGACGCTCAAGAGCATTCTGTCCCGGCATGAAGCGTTGCGAACTATTTTCAGCGATGAAAATGGGCGTCCGTTCCAGGTAATCCAAGAAGTGCCCGGCGATACTTATGACCTGGAAGAAGCACCGGCTGATGAGACACCCGAGGCGTTAGAGATCTGGGCCAATAATTTGGTTGAAGCGTTTGTTATCGAGCCCTTTGACATGGCGACGGGCCCCTTATTCAAAACCAAGCTTCTGCGTTTTAATGAGCAAGACCATTTATTGGTCATGAACATGCACCACAGCGTGTCAGATGGCTGGTCTATTTCGGTTCTCATGCGGGAATTCAATATCCTTTACCGCGCTTTCATACTTGGTGAAGAAATTGAACTGCCTCCGCTTCCCATCCAATATGCGGACTTCTCGGTCTGTCAGCGGAACTGGCTAAGCGAAAACATGGAAGGGCTTTTACGCTATTGGAAGCACCAATTGGGTGGGACGCTGCCCGTGCTGGAGTTACCCACGGATTACGGCAGCACCAGCCATACGACTTTTACGGCCGGCCGCCAGTCACTGGCATTAAGCCCCCAACTAAAGGAAGAACTGAACCAACTCGCCAATGATGGAAAATGTACGCCCTACATGGTTCTCCTGGCCGCGTTTAATCTCTGGCTCTACCGCTGCACAGGCCAGGAAGATATTCTTGTTGGTACGCCTATCGCCGGTAGAAATCACAGCTCATTGGAAAACATGGTCGGTTTCTTCGTCAACACGCTTGTCATGCGTACCGACCTGACAGGAACGCCCAATTTCAGAGAGTTATTGGCCGGCGTTCGAGAGACCTCTTTAGAGGCCCAGGCACATCAGGAAATTCCGTTTGGGATGCTTGTCAAGGAAATCCAACCAGAGCGAGACTTAAACAGGACGCCGCTCTTTAATGTTTTCTTTAACATGCTCAACCTTTCGCTGCCCTCCATGACCTTGCCTGACCTGGAGATCTTGCCGGTCCCGGAAATGGAAACCAGCGCTAAATTTGACTTGACCCTGTATGTTCTCGATAACGCCGATGAGTTCAAACTGGTCATGCACTACAACGCCGAGATTTTTTCACCCCAGCGTGTGGCTATCTGGCTTGATCAGGTAGCGGGTCTGCTGAGGCAAATCGTCCAAGCCCCGAATATGGCCATCGACGACTATTCACTGATCACACCGGCGACCCAACCAATGCTGCCCAATCCAACCATGCACCTGGAAACACCGGAAGAAGCGCCCATTCATTCTGTTTTGCCCCGTTGGGCGGCCAGCCAGCCGAACGCCATCGCCGTAGAAGATCACCGGGGATGTCTCAGCTATGGCGACTTGGAAACACTATCGAACAGGATCGCCCACTTCCTGCACGGAAACGGCATTCAAGCCGACGACGTGGTGGCAATCTACGCCCACCGCAGCTATGCCCTGCCGGCCATCCTGCTCGGGGTGCTCAAGGCAGGCGCCGCCTTTGTTATCTTGGACCCGTCATACCCCACGCCCCGCCTCGTGGACATCTTGACGGACGCGAACCCGAAAGCCTGGATCGATCAGGATGCCGCCGGTGAGTTGCCTGACGAACTGGTCGTGTGTATTTCGGAATTGCAGTGTAATTGTCACCTCACAATACCGGAAAATGTGAACCCGAGTAATCTGAGTAGCCTGAGATTTTATCCGCGAACGCCTCCCCCAGTTGAAGCGGGCACGACCGCCTACCTGATCTACACCTCCGGCACCAGCGGCAAACCAAAAGGCATTCGAGGAGCTCATGGCCCTGTTGTTCACTTCTTGCGTTTGTACCTGGAACATTTCCAACTGGATCAGAACAGTCGCTTCTCCATGCTGTCAGGCCTTGCCCACGACCCACTGCTACGCGACTTATTTGCGCCCTTATGGGCGGGTGGTGTGCTGCTTATCCCGGATACTCAATCGGTGGAGACCGGTGATGGTCTTGTGGATTGGATGGCGGATGCTAACGTTTCCTGCGCCCACTTGACTCCGGCCATGGGTCGGTTACTGGCCGGTTCGGCAGAAGGTAGTCACCGTCGCCTGACTTCGCTCCGACAGGTCTTTTATGGTGGTGATGTCTTGCTGCCGTCTGACGTGCGTCAGATACGCGCCCTAGCACCCTCGGCCCAAGCAACGGTCTTCTACGGGTCCACGGAAACGCCACAGGCCATGAGCTGGTATCGTGTGCCCGATGAGATTCCTGCCACCATTCCCATCGGTAAAGGTATCAGAGATGTTCAACTGCTCATCCTTAATACAGCGCTACAGCAGGTTGGGGTGGGTGAAATTGGCGAGATTTATGTACGCACGGGTTTTCTTGCCATGGGTTATCTCAATGATGATACTTTAACCCAAGCGCGTTTCATCGCCAACCCCTTCGGCGACCCTGAAGGGCCCTTATTGTACAAAACGGGCGACCTTGGCCGCTATGACGTCGACGGCAATGTCGTCTTTGCGGGCCGTGCCGATCAGCAGTTCAAGATCCGAGGGTTCCGTGTTGAGCCCGAGGACATCGTGACCGCGTTAAAACACTGCGCGAACCTGCGCAATGTTGCGGTCACGGTTCGACCGCACCCTTCGGGCGACCTTCAGCCCGTTGCCTATCTTGTGCCCAAGGACGGGGAATTGCCGTCCGAAGAGGAAATAAAAACATCACTGAGATCACTACTGCCCTCGTATATGATCCCGGCAGCCATGATCCCGGTTTCCGAGATACCCCTAACGCCCAATGGCAAGATTGCCTACAACGAGCTGCCTGCTCCATCCTGGATCCGACAGGGTAAAGCAGGTTACATTGCTCCCAATACCCCTCTGGAAAAGCAGCTCGTAGTCATCTGGTCGGAGTTGATCGGCCGGGAAACAATTGGTATCAAAGACGACTTTTTCATGATCGGTGGGCACTCCATTCTGGCAACCCGAATCATTTCACGCATACGCGTAGAACTCGGGGTAGACCTGCCCATCCGCTCTATCTTCGAACGACCCACCGTTGTTGACCTGGCCTTGCTTATTGAGGAAAAACAAGAGGAAGGTGCCCTCATTATTCCAGCGCCGGAACCGGTGGACCGCGACCAGAATTTACCGCTGTCTTATTCCCAGCAACGCCTGTGGCTGATCAACCAAATTGACAAGGAAACGAGCGCCTACAATATGCATTTTGCCTTCCGCCTGACCGGTGCACTAGATGTAGGCGCCATGGACCAGGCTCTGAGCGCTCTAGTGAGAAGACATGAAGTCTTGAATACACGCTTCCCCATGGTAGACGGTGACCCGATTCAAGTCATCGGGACCGACCCCATCCAACTTCAGCGAATAGACCTGACAACCGTCCCGGCTGATGAAAGGGAAGCACACCTACAAGCCGAAGTAACGGCTTTGGCCCATAAGCCCTTTAATCTGGCCGAGGGCCCCGTATTTAAGGCTGCGCTGCTTTCGGTCACCTCCAACAATCATGTGTTAGTTCTCGTCATGCACCACATCGTATCCGATGGTTGGTCTACCGGTATCATGGTGCGGGAACTGGCAGGCCTTTACCAGGCGTTCACCAACAACACCCCCTTACCGCCGGCCACATCCAGCATCCAATATGCGGACTACGCCTGGTGGCAGCGAAATCAGTTACAGGGAGCGTCTTTGGATCGGTTGCTTGAGCATTGGACCGACTTGCTTAAGGGCGCCCGCTACCATGTCGATCTTCCCACCGATCGCCCTCACTCGCTGGAATCTCGCTCTGAAGGCCGGATTCGGACCCGAACCTTATCCGCGCAGCGAACCCAAGCGCTTCACGAATTCGGTCGCGAGCGCCAGTCAACCCTGTTCATGTCGCTTTACAGCGGCCTGAACGCATTGATGTACAAATGGACAGGTCAGGAGGACCTGTTGATTGGAACCGTGGTTGCAGGACGGGAACGAGCAGAGACCGAAAATCTGATTGGTTGTTTCATGAACTTCCTCACACTACGAACCCACCTTTCGGACCAGACCACCGCAACGACCCTTTTAGAGCAGGTGAGACCCATGGTCTTGGATGCGTATCGTCACCAGGATTGTCCCTTCGAATTGCTTGTTGAAAAGCTCAATCCCGAGCGTGGCGGCTCCAATCGCAACCCCTTGTTTAATGTGGCGCTTCTGCTGCAAAACTTCGAACAACCCGCGAACTTCAGCGAAAACCTGGAAGTGGATCCCATGGATTTGGGTGTTCGATCGGCAACTCTGGATCTTCGTTTTGTGGTTAGTGAAGAAGCCGGGGGCCTGGTCTTGAGTTGCGAATACGATACAAGCCTGTTTGACGAGGAGACAATCGACAATCTGCTTACAGCCTATGAGGAGACGCTGGCGCAAATGATCCAAGCACCCCAGGCGCCCTTAGCGGAACTGGCTTTGCCCGATTCCCTGGAGAAACAGGCTCGGGCGGCACGCGACAGGGTGGTCAACATGGTCGTTTCGGCCACATTCACGGCAGAGCCCTTGGAAGACACCCTTCGTTTCTGGAACAACCAGTTGAGCCAGGAGATTCACCTGGAGTTTGCACCTTACAACCAGCTCTTCCAACAGTTGTTGGATCCCAACAGCGTCTTGTCCAGCAATGACAAGGGTGTGAATATGCTGCTCATACGCTGGTCAGATTGGTTAAGTGAAGGCGAGGATGCGCTCAGCAACCTGAGACAGAGTGTGGGAGACTTTTGTAACGCTCTCGAAGCAGGGGTGAATCAGAACAAGGCGGCCTACATTGTGACGGTCTGCCCTTGCGCGCCCAAACTATTGGCAGACCCGGAACTGGTTGGTGTGTTTGACGACTTAACCCAACAACTCGAAAAGACGGTTGATGGACTTCCGAGCACCCAGTTCATGAAGCCCTCCGACATCTCGGATCTGTACCCGGTGGAAGATTATTACGATGCCCATACGGACGAGATCGGGGTCATCCCTTATACGCCTCTGTTCTTCACGGCCATGGGCTCTGCTCTATATCGCATGTTCCACCGATTACAAAGGATGCCTTACAAGGTCATCGTGCTCGATTGTGACAATACGCTTTGGAAGGGCGTCTGCGGTGAAGCGGGCCCCCTGGGCATCGGTATCTCGAAGCCATGGCAAGCCCTGCAAAAGTTTATGATCCGCCAATCCGAGGCAGGCATGTTATTATGTCTGTGCAGCAAAAACACAGATACGGATGTGCACCTGGTATTTGAAAAGAATCCGGATATGGTGCTTACCCTGGATCACATTGTGGCCAGCCGCATTAACTGGGAAGCCAAATCGGCGAATATACACTCCCTCTCCCAGGAACTCTCTCTTGGCTTGGACAGCTTTATCTTTATCGATGATGATCCGGTTCAATGCGCGGAAGTTCGCGCGAACTGCCCGCAGGTACTCACCCTGCAAATCCCTCGCGATGAGGATAAAATCACGGACTTTATTCATCACATCTGGGCATTGGATAAAGGAAAGGGCACGGAAGAAGACGCGAAACGAACCGCTATGTACCGGGAAAACCAGAAACGAGAAAGCGCCCAAAAGAACGCCCTGAATTTGAGCGAGTTTCTGAAATCCTTAGGGCTGGAGATCGACATCCTGCCAGTAAGTGAGCAGTTTTACGCCCGTGTGAGCGGGCTTAGCATGCGAACCAACCAGTTCAATTTAACGACACGACGCAGAGATGAGGCCACCGTTGCCAGGCTCATTGAGAATGGTGAGATGGAGGCCCTTGTCGTCCATGTCAAGGATCGTTTCGGTGATTACGGCCTGGTGGGCGCACTGCTCTATCGCCAGGAAGATGATGCCCTGATGGTTGATTCTTTCATGCTCAGTTGCCGAGCGTTGGGACGCGGCGTGGAGCATGCCATGGTTCGCCATGTAGCGGGAATAGCCAGGGACAGGTCTTTGAGTGAGGTAATCATTGACTACATTCCCACGCCAAAAAACACGCCCGCCCATGGGTTCATCGAGAAGGTTGCTTCCGATTATAAAGCAGCGTTAGAGGAAGGCTTCCGCTATACGCTACCCACAGACTATGCCCTTAACTTGAGCCACGACACCGAAGACGAAAGGGTCGTTACCAAGAAGAACATACAAACAAGTGCTGTCGATTCGAGAACACCGCAATTGCACCAGGCCTTTGAGCGGATTGCCCTTGAGTTGAATCAACCCGAACTCATCGCGACCCAGATGGCCGTGAACGTTCGGAAAAACATTGCGAAAAAAGGCGCTTATGTGGCGCCCCGCCAGGAGATCGAACGCCAACTCGCGGAACTGTGGTCCCAACTACTGGCCGTGGATCAAGTAGGCATTTATGACAACTTCTTTGAGTTAGGCGGTCATTCCCTGATCGGGACACGCCTGATTTCCCAAATTAGAAACACCTACCAGGTGGAAATGACCCTGAACACTCTCTTCCAGGCACCTACCCTGAGCGAGTTTGCCGCTCAGGTACAGGATGCGACGGCCTCTGAGTCCGATGCTCCCTCGGCACCCATCAGGGTGGCGGATCGATCTACCCCACCGGGCCTGTCCTTTGGTCAAACACGCCTCTGGTTCCTTGACCAATTAGAAGACGCGGGCTCTGCCTACACTATGTCGATAGCCCTGAGGCTTACCGGGTCACTAAATATCGATGCCCTGAAACACAGCTTCCAGGAAATAGTTGATCGTCACGAGAGCTTGAGAACCACCTTTGCCAAGGACGAAGGCCGACCAATTCAGATCATTGCCGATTCGTTGGAACTGCTCATCCCCGTGGATGAACTTGGCGACAAATCAATTCCTGAGGTTATTCGTGAGGAATCCAAGGAGCCGTTTAATCTGGCGACAGGTCCCCTGTTGCGTGTACGATTATGGTGTATTGATGACGCTGAATTCCTGCTAACAGTGACCATGCACCATATCATCTCCGACGGTTGGTCCCTGGGCATCATGGTTCGCGAATTCATCACTTTCTATAAGGCCGCCATGGAAGGCGTTGACGCCCCAATTGCCAGACTGGACATCCAATATGTTGACTTTGCTCAGTGGCAACGGGAATGGATGCAGGGTGAAGTTCTTAAGAAACAGCTCGATTATTGGAGAGAAACGCTCGCGGGTTTGCCTCCCCTACTTGAATTGCCGACCGACAAACCCCGTCCGTCGATTCTCAGTTATAAAGGCGCGACCCTTAACTTTGAATTGCCAAAGGCGCTCTCCGATAACCTGGGGGCCTTCTGTCGGCGGGAGAATGTAACCATTTACATGTGCCTGTTGACAGCCTTTAAAATACTTCTGGCGCGCTACACACGTCAAACCGATATCCCGGTGGGTACGCCGATTGCCAACCGGACCCGTAGCGAATTTGAAGGACTGATCGGCTTTTTCGTGAATGTCCTCGTCATTCGCTCCGATTTATCCGATAATCCCAGTTTCAGAGAACTACTTGCCGCTGTCAAAGATAATGCGTTAAATGCTTATGCTCACCAAGATCTTCCCTTCGAGCAGTTAGTGGAGGCTTTGGAACCGGAGCGTAGCTTGAGCTACACGCCGCTCTTCCAAGTGATGTTCGTGATGCAAAACACGGGTATGGGAGAACAGACGCTCCCCGATCTGACGATTAAGCCCATTCCCGAGGAAAGTAATGTGGCCATGTTTGACATGACACTTTCCTTTACAGAATCGGATACCGGCTTGATCGGTTCCCTGGAATACGGAACGGAACTCTTCGAGCAGGAGACCATGGAACGCCTGTTGGTCCATTTCCAAAACATACTTGAAGGGCTTCTGGTAAATCCCGACATGAGCATTAACGCGCTTCCGTTATTGTCGAACACGGAACAAGAATGCATCCTTGAAACCTGGAACAGCACCTATGAAGCCTATCCCGATGAGCGCTTTATTCACCAGTTGATTGAGGCCAAAGTCCGGGACAATCCAAACAGGATTGCTCTTGTTTACGAGGGCCGCCATATGACCTATGGCAAGATGCATCTGCTCTCCAACCAAATAGCCAATTACCTGATTAGCCAGGGCGTAGGTCCTGAGGTTAAGGTGGGCGTTTGCTTGGACCGTAGCTTTGAAATGGTTCTCAGCCTGGCAGCGATCCTCAAGGCAGGAGGCGCCTATGTTCCGCTGGAACCGGGCTATCCCGCCAGTCGTCTACAGTTCATGCTGGAAGACGCCGACATTCAGGTGTTGATGACAAATAACGACCTGTTGGATAGCAACAAAGGACTGGCTAGTGTGGTCAATGCTTATAATGGAAAGCTGCTGTGCCACGACCGTGACGCCGCTTTAATCGCCGCCGCCGGCGACCAGGCACCGGTTTCCCAGGTGAGCGGAGGTAATCAGGCCTACATTATCTTCACCTCCGGTTCCACGGGACGACCCAAGGGCGTGCCCATAAGTCATGCCAGCCTGGTTCACTATCTGCTTTGGGCCACCCAGGCCTATGATGCCGCATCGGGAGCCGCGGTTCCTTTACACGGCTCGATTGGTTTTGATGCTACCGTAACCAGCGTTTGGGTGCCCTTATTGGCCGGCAAAACCGTGGATATCCTTCCCGTCGGCCGCGAAATTGAAGAGTTGGCGAGTCGTTTCTTTTCGGGTGCCGATTACAGCTTCATCAAGTTAACACCGGCGCACCTGGACTTGTTACGTGCGTTGCAGCCCGATGAGGTGCGGATCCGTACCCGGTGCCTGATCCTGGGTGGCGATGCGCTTTTCGGAGATTCTCTTTTCTTCTTAAAAGAATTAGCGCCTGGCCTGCGCATCGTTAACGAGTACGGTCCTACCGAAAGTACGGTGGGCTGCTGTATCCAATCATCCAATGCCGGACAGGCTCGCACCGGAGCCGTGCCCATCGGTCGGCCCATACCGGGCATTTGCCAGTATGTACTTGATCCCTTGCTGCAACCGGTTCCAATCAATGTAGCGGGACAATTGTTTATCGCGGGTCTTGGTTTAAGTCCGGGTTATTTCAAGCGACCGGGCCTTACGGCCGAGCGCTTTATTCCCAATCCGTTCGCCAAAAAGCCAGGGCAGCGCCTCTACCTCACGGGTGACTTGACCCGGTTCAGAAAGGACGGGGTCCTCGAATTCATCGGTCGCGTTGACTTCCAGGTCAAAATCCGTGGTTTTAGAATTGAATTGGGTGAGATCGAAGCACTGCTGCGCGAACGGGAAGATATTCGCGAAGTGGTAGCGGTGCCATGGAACAAGGCGCCAGGCGACACGCGTCTTGCGGTATATGTAACTACAACCGATGAGGCGCCGACCGCCAACGACCTGCGCGCCTACGTACAGGAGAGGCTGCCCGAATACATGGTTCCTTCTGTCTTTATGATGCTGGAAACGCTGCCGTTGAGCCCGAATGGAAAGGTTGATCGAAAACGACTGCCCAAACCGGAGCCCGCGAGCTTGGACCGCGGTTATATCGCCCCGCAAACAC
>JASJCB010000356.1 GCA_030066195.1 Acidobacteriota bacterium | reverse complement strand
GCCATGCGTCCGGCCGTGGCTTCATCGAACAGATCGGTACTGTACTCCAGGTTACCAGTCAGGCCGTTCGGTCCGTCCTCCAGGTCCAGCGTCAGATCGAATTTGGCGTGGTTGCTTTCTATGTTCAAGGGTTGCATGGTCAGGCCGGTCGGTGCCGAAACGCCGAGCGGAGTATTCTGGAATGCAAACATCACTTGGAACAGGGGAGCATGACTGGGGTCGCGCTCCGGTTCAAGTACCTCAACCAGCTTTTCGAAAGGCACATTCTGGTGGGCTCTTGTACTCAGCACGATCTCATGTACTCGTGCGATGAGCTCGGCAACGGTCGGCTCCTGACCCCGGTCCTCCAATTGCATTCTGAGGACGATGGTATTGACAAAGAAGCCAATCAACGGTTCCAGTTCGGGCAGGTCGCGACCGGCAATGGGTGTGCCCACGGCAACATCGTCTTCGCGACTGATGCGAGCCAGGAAATCACCGAAGGCGGTGAGGAGCACGGTGAACAAGGTGGTTTTGTGGTAGGTAGCCAGAGCTGTAAGTTGCCGGCTGGTGTCTGCATCCCAATTCAAGGCGACACGGGCGCCGACATAGCGCTGGTGCCCAGGTCGAGGTTTGGTGATGGGCAAAGAGAGCAGGCCGGGCGACCCTGCCAATTGATCCCGCCACCAATCCAGTTCGGTAGCGAGTACATCATTGGCAAGCCAGGTACGCTGCCACAGCGTATAGTCGCCGTACTGAGCGGGGAGGGGTTCCCATTCAGGCGCCCTGCCGTAGCATGCGCACCGGTAGGCTTGGGTAAATTCTTCCAGCAAAACGCCGGTCGACCAGCCGTCTGAGATGATGTGGTGCAGTTCCAGTAGCAGTAGATGTTCCTCCGTCGCCAGACGCAGTAGGATCGCACGCACCAGGGGTAATTGATCCAGTTGAAAGGGTGCTTGCGCCTGTAGAGCTTGGGTGACGGCTTGCGCCCCCTCCTCTTCTGCAAGATGGGAGAGATCGACCAGCGGCACGGTCAGCGTCAGTTCGGGGACGATCACCTGAATGGGGTCACCATCGTTCTCGCGGAAACAGGTGCGCAGAATCTCGTGACGAGCCACCACCTGATTCAAAGCATGAGCAACGGCGCGCGTATCCAAAGGACCTTGCAGGCGTAAAGCCGCCGGGATGTGGTATACGCCCCTGGTTTCCTCAAAGCGTGACAACAGCCACAGGCGTTGCTGGGCGTAGGAGAGCGGCAGGTGCTCGGGCCGGGTCTGAACGCGCAAAGGCGGTATCGACATTCCGCCGGCCTCGCGTAACAGCGGCGCCAGTTGGGCGACGGTCGGTGCTTTGAAGAAGAGGCGTAGCGAAAGGTCCAGACCAAGCTGACCGCGAATGCGACCGACAGCACGGACCGCGGTTAGCGAGTGTCCGCCCAGGCTGAAGAAATTGTCGTGAATGCCCGGCTCACGCCCATCGGGGAGCACCCGCGCGAAGATCCGGCAGAGCGCCTGTTCGAGCGCGTTGCGAGGAGCGGTATAACCCCCATGACCGTCGTCCTGAAGCTCGCGCGATGCATGCAGCAGAGCGGCGCGGTCCAGCTTGCCGTTGGCCGTGAGCGGCAGTGCTTCCAAGAAGACGAACGCGGCAGGAATCATGTAATCGGGCAGCCGCTTTTGCAAGTGGGTCCGCAACGCTCCGACTTCGGTGTGCTCCTCGGTGACGTAGTAGGCTGTCAGGCGGTCCTCGCAAACCAGGACGGCGGCAGCCGTTACAGTCGGATAAGCCAATAGGGTTACTTCGATCTCACCCAATTCGATACGGAAGCCACGTAACTGAACCTGTTGATCCAAGCGGCCGACATAGATGCAAGCATCGTCGGGAGCCGTGCGCAAGGCGCTGTCACCACTGCGGTAGATGCGTCCGCCGGGTTGCATCGAAAATGGATCGGGCAGAAAACGCTCGGCAGTCAGGGCGGGGTCACCGAAATAACCGCGTGCATTGCCGGCGCCACCCACATAAAGCTCACCGGTGACATGGGGAGGCGTCGGGTGCCCATGCCGATCCAGAAGATAAAGCGTCTGATCGGGAATGGGCACACCGATGGGCGTCATACCGCTGTCGACAGTTGGGTCCAACTGGACGTAGGTGACGTGGACGGCTGTCTCGGTGATGCCGAACATATTGATCATTCGCGATCCATGGGCACCGTAGCGGGCAAACCAGGTTTCCAGACGGCGGCTGTCCAGTTGCTCACCGCCGAAAATAATGGCGCGTGGCAACTCAGTTGCGGCCAGGTCACGTTCCAGGATCACTGCTTGCAGGGCATAGAAGGCCGAAGGCGTCTGACTGAGTATGGTCACCATTTCCGTGCACAGCAGTTCGGCAAAACGTTCGGGAGAACGACTCTCCTCAAACGGGACCATGACCAGGCGCGCTCCGTAAGACAGTGCGCCCCAGATCTCCCAAACGGAAAAGTCGAAGGCGGCGGAATGGAAACAGGTCCAGACATCGTCGGCCTTGAAGCGATACCAGGGTTCGGTGGCGGTCAACAGACGGCGGACCGAGTGATGGGATTGGGCGACGCCCTTGGGCCGACCCGTGGAACCGGACGTGTAGATGATATAGGCAAGATGTTGAGGATGATGAAGCCGCGAATCGGGCGCCTGGTCCGGGTAGCCGGCCAGGTTTCCGCCCAGTTCGTCCAAAAGCACCGACTCGGGCAGCGTCAAGCCCCCGGGCAGATCATCCAGCAGCTTGCGCTGTGTCAGGAACAGGACGCTGCGGCTGTCGCGCAGCATGGTTTCGACGCGCTCGCCGGGATAGGCGGGATCGACCGGCACATAAGCGCCGCCGGTCTTGAGTACAGCCAGCAAGCCGACGACCAACCAATAATCGCGTTCGAGCAGGACGCCGATGGTCACTTCCGGGCCGGCGCCCTTCCCGATCAGGTAATGAGCGAGTTGGTTGGCATCAGCCTCAAGGCGGGCATAGGTATAGGTATCGCCGGAAGAAGACACCGCGACAGCGCCGGGTGTTTCCGCCGCACGCCTGGCGATTACCTGATGAATCGGCGTGTCAACGGGGAACTTGGTCCAGTCTCGGTTCCAGTCCAGCAGCAGTGTTGCCCGCTCTTCCTGATCCAGCAGCAAGAGCCGGTGGAGCGGCAGGTCCGGGTCGTCAACGGCGGCATAACCCTCGATCAGCCGGGCCAGATGACGGGCCATGCGCGTCGCGGCGGCGGTGCTGAACAGGTCGGTAGCGTATTCGAGATCGCCGCGTAAAGTGCCGTCTTCTAGGTGCAGGTTGAGGCTGAGATCAAATTTGGCGACGGGCAGGTCGGCCACCATCCCGCGGATCTCCAGACCTGGCAATTCAAGCACGCCCATGGGCGTGTTCTGGAAAGCGAACATGACCTGGAACAGCGGCGTGCGGTCGGTATCGCGGCGCGGGGCCAGGGCGTCGACCAGCTTTTCGAAGGGCAGTTCGGCATGGGCAACCGCGGCCAGCGAGACCTCGCGGGCTTGAGTCAGGTATTCGCCCAAACGGGCGACATTCAGGTCCAGGCGCAAGGCCAGGGTATTGACGAACAGGCCGATCATCGGCTCCAACTGGGGCCGGTTGCGGTTGGCCGCGGGTGTACCGACGACGATGTCGAGACAGTTACTGTAACGGGCCAGGAAATCGGCGTATGCCGCGAGCAGCACATGGAACAGGGTGCCGCCGACGCGGCGCGCCAGTTGTTCCAGTCCCAGACGGGTCGATGCCTCGAAGTGCAGCGGCAGATGAGCGCCGGCATAGCTCATGACCTCGGGTAGGGGTTTGTCAGCGGGCAGCGGCAAGAGCGGGGGCGCGCCGGCCAAACGGTCGCCCCACCAGGCGCATTCGCGCTGCAACCACGCGTCGTCCAGGCGGCGCTGTTGCCAGAGGGTGACATCAGCGTATTGCACGGGAAGTTCGGGAAGCGGTTCGCCCCGGTCGAGTTGCCGCACATAGGCCGCTTTGATCTCCTCGATCAAAACTCCGATCGACCAGCCGTCGGAAATAATGTGGTGCATGGAGAACACCAACTGGTGACGCCGACCGGCCAGGCGCAGCAGGGTCAGGTAGAAGAGCGGGCCGTGGGTCAGATCGAAGGGCCGGCACAGCATGCGACGGGCCAATTGGCCTGCCGCTTCATCCGGGTCGACCTGAGCGCTCAGATCGATCAGGATCGGTTCAATCGCGACCCGAGCCGCAATATGCTGAACGGGCTTGCCGTCGATCTCCGGGAATGTAGTGCGCAGGATCTCGTGGCGGGCGGCGATCTGCCCGAAGGCCGCTTGCAAGGCCGTGGTGTCGAGCGGGCCGTGCAAGTCCAGATAGATGGGCATGTTGTAGACGGCCCGGCCCGGCTCCATGCGGTCCAGGAACCACATGCGCCGTTGCGCAAACGACAGCGGCAACCGCCGCGGACGTGGTTCGGCAGGCGCCGGGGCATCGACCCGCGCGGCGCCGTCCCGGTTTATGGCGTCGATCGAGGCAGCCAGTGCGTGGATGGTGGTGGCCTGGAACAGGTGCCGTACGGACAGGTTACAGGCCAGCTCGACAGCGATACGAGAAACCACCTGGGTGGCAATCAGGGAGTGCCCGCCCAATTCGAAGAAATCGGTGTCCACACCGATCTTGTCGATGCCGAGAACCTCGGACCAGATTCCGGTAAGTGTCTGCTCGGTGGGCGTGGAAGGGGCGCGGTAACGGGTGCGGGCGGGTGCTGTTCGGGCCATGCGCGCTAACGCGTCGCGGTCTACCTTACCGTTGGGTGTGAGCGGGAAGTGGTCCAGTACGGTGAAGCCGGCCGGCACCATATAATCGGGAAGGCTGTCCTGAAGACGGCGGCGCAGGCGGGGCACCAGTTCGCGGGTCCAGGCGCCCAGCAGGGGCCGGTTGGCGCGCGGCCCGTCAGTCCGCGGCACACCGCTCGCGGGCGACATGTCAGACCGGCGAAAGACCGCGTCAAACTCAGCCGGTTGGGCAGACCACAGCAAATCGACGACCAGATCTCGCTCGTCGGCGAGCGCCGCCAGGGCTTCGGGATCGACCGCCGGACTCGGCGGGTCGAGCTCAAGGTCATCTGCCTGCCGGAGCAAACGGTAGGCTCTCTCGATATCGACCAGGCGCGCATTGGGGATTGCCGTGACGGCAAGTGGAAGAACGGCATCGTCCAAGCGAGCGCGCAAACCGGCCGGGTCCAGACCCTCGGCCGGCCAGTGCAGGTCGGTCGCATGTGCGATCTCGGCCGTCTCTTCGCGCTCCATGACGACGTCGTAGCGGAAACAGTTCAGTTCCTTGTGGGTCTCTCCGCGCTTGAGACGAACCTGCAAGCGTAGACCCAATTCGGCGGCCCGGTCGGCGAAATAGGCGGGGTCCAGGGCCAGTTCGTTCTCTTCGGCAAGTCCCTGGCGGATTCGCGCCAGTTGTTCCTCGGCGGGCGCGCCCTCGTACTCGTGCAGCGCCAGGGAGGCGTGGAACAGGGGCTGAACGTGCAGCGCACGCACATCGCCCACGAAGAGGCGGCCGGTCGGGGCCAGAAGGCGCGCCGCTTCGGCCAGCACACCGGTCAGATAATCCGCACTGGGGAAGTACTGGACCACGGAGTTGAGGATCACGGTATCATAGCTGCCGGTTTCCAGGTGATCCAGGCGGTGGGCCTGTCCCTGCCAAAGGGTCACACGACCGTCGTCCAGGCCGGCGTGAGCCAGGTTGTGGTCGATATGGGCCAGGGCTCGGCGAGAAAGATCCAGACCGTGGTAAGCGGTCGCCTGTTGCGCCAGACTGAACAGGATCAGACCGGTACCGCAGCCGATCTCCAGGACGCGCCCGAGCGGACGACCTTCAGCAATGCGTTCAACAGTGGCATCGAGCCAGGCGCGCATGTGCTCGCGGGGGATGGGAAGGCCCGTGTAACTGTCGTTCCAGCCGCTGAAGTCAAACAGCGTTTCGGTAGCCTCGGCATCGACATAGGCATCGTCCCAAACCCTTTCCCACTGGGCCAGACGGTCGTCACTGCCCGCTTCGGTTTGCGGCTCGGCGGTAACTTGCAGAAAAGCGGCCAGCTCATCGTGCTCACCGTTACGGCGAGTCAACACGACGGCGGCATCGACATCCGGTTGGCGTTCGAGCTGAGCTTCCAATTCGCCCAGTTCGATACGGAAACCGCGAATCTTGACCTGACGATCGAGGCGACCCAGGAATTCGAGTTCGCCGTCGGCACGGCGACGCACGGCATCGCCCGTACGGTAGATGCGCATCCCCGGAGTGCCGGCCAGAGCATCCGGCAGGAAACGAGTTGCGGTCAGCGCGGGTCGGCCCAGGTAGCCGCGCGCCAAACCGTCACCGCCGATGAACAACTCGCCGCTGACGCCCGGGGGCACGGGTTGCAGCTCACCGTCCAAGACAATCAAACCGGTATGGTCGATGGGATCGCCCAGGGTCTCGGTGACGAACGGCGCTTCGTCATCCTGTTCGGGCAAGCGGCGCGTGCCGGACCAGATGGTGGTTTCGGTGGGCCCGTACATATTCCAGGTGGAGGCGCCGAGCTTCGTGAGTTGTCGCGCCAGTTCGCGGGGCAGGGCTTCGCCGCCGCAGAGAATCTTGAGCTTGGGGTTGGCGGGCATATCCTGGAGCAGTAACAAGCGCCAGGTGGCCGGCGTGGCCTGCATGACCGTAATCTCATGGTCGCGAATCAGGCGGATCAGGGCGGCGCCGTCGGCGGCCTGCTCGCGATCGGCAAGCACGACGCGGGCGCCGCACACCAGCGGTAGGAACAGTTCCAGACCGGAGATATCGAACGACAGCGTGGTGACGGCCAAAAGTGCATCCTCGGCGTCGAGACCCGGCGCGGTGGCCATGGAAGCGAGGAAGTTGGCCAGCGCGCCGTGGTGGACTTGAACGCCCTTGGGGGTGCCGGTGGAACCGGACGTATAGATCACATAGGCCGGATGGTCCAGGCTCACCGAGGGCATGGGCTCGGCGGCCGGTGCCGGCTCCGCCCACTCCCGGGCCGGGTCGAGGACAAGCGTATTGTCAGGCGCGATACCGTCGGCAAGACCTTCATCGGCCAACAGCAACGCGGCGCCGCTGTCCTCGAGCATAAAGCGCAGTCGCTCGACGGGGAAGGCGGGGTCCAGGGGCAGGTAGGCGGCCCCTGTTTCAAGCACGGCAAGAAGGGCGGCCGGCATCTCCGGTCGGCGCTCCTGCATGATGCCGACCAGGCTGCCGGGTCCGGCGCCGTGGGCGCGCAAACGAAGGGCCAGATGCGCGGCTTTCTCAGCCAACTCACCATAGGTCCAGGATCGCGTTCCTTGGACTACGGCAACGGCAGAGGGTCGTTCCGCCGCACGCGCCCGAACCAGCTCATGGACAGGCTGTAACGCGTCGGACCCGGCGGCGATATCGCGGTTCCAAATCCCGGCCAACTCGGCCCG
>JASJCB010000054.1 GCA_030066195.1 Acidobacteriota bacterium | reverse complement strand
GTCACCATGCCCACAAGACCCACCTGAAAACCTACCTGTTCCCTGCCGATCAAGGGACCCATGAGCAAGCCGGGCAGCTTAAACAAGCACACCCGTAAAACGATATACCGCGGGGACATCCAGTTGTACTTTCTCACCTCCTTTGTTTCCTGGTCTCCTTCCCGTGCGCAACACGTCGGTAGAGATGACTGGTTAGGTCTTTTCTCACTGGGACTTTCACCCCGCCAGGTATGCCGAGCTTGCCTTGGCGCTCTCCGCGCAATCGGCGCAGCCGTGGACGGTAAACAAACCCGCATCGCCGGTGAAAGATTCGGTTGAGTCCAACTCCGGAAGGATACGCGGGATGCATGTGTCCCTTGGGTTGATGAGACTTCTCACTTTTAAAAACCTCGCGATCCGGTTATCATAGAGCCAACCACAAAGTCCCGAAGTACGAGGATCTGTTGGAATCCCTTTTCCAATTAGACCCTTTACTCATCGTGGATTTGTCTCCAATGAAGAATTCGACTTCCTACAGGAGGAATAGCAATGTCTGAGCAAAGCCCCGTAACTTTTGAAATTGAAGAAGTACAATCCAAGACTGGCGTCGAACTGGAACAAACCGCTTGCAGCTGCACCTGCATTTGCATTGAAGAAGAGGAGTAATTCTTCCTCACAAACTAAGAACCCGGGTCCTGCCAGGCCCGGGTTTTCCCCATGCCCGACCGAAAGACCGCGCCCCCGAAGCGGTTCCGCTGTTTAGATCATGCCGCGCTCTTCATCCGGGACGAAGCTTGCCTCATCCATGAGACGGTCATCGAGGAACCATGAAGATTTGCATTATCGGCAAATATCCGCCTATCGAGGGCGGGGTCAGCCGTGAAATGTTTTGGAGCAGCCATGCGCTCGCTGAGGCGGGTCACGAGGTCCACGTGGTGACCAATGCCGACGAGGTCGAACAGGACTTCCGCATGCAGTTCCCCGGACCGTCGACGGGACTTCCCGGGCCGCCTCAAACCGACGGCAACCCGCATGTCCATCAAACCACCGCCGACGATGTCATGCGTTACATCCCCTGGGCCAATCCCTTCGTCACCAAATTGGCCACCCTGGCCGCCGAGGTGGTCCGGCAACACCAATGCGACCTGATCCTGGGTTATTACCTGGAACCCTACGGCATGGCCGCGCACCTGGCCGGCAGTTGGACCGGCGTTCCCTACGGCATCCGCAACGCGGGCAGTGACGTGGGCCGCCTGGCCCGGGCGCAATCCCTGCAAACCGCCTATATCGAGGTCTTCCGAGCGGCCGATTTCATCCTGGCCGGCGCACCCATGGTACGGCCCCTGATCCGCCTGGGCGTGGACCCCTCCCGCATTTACGCCGCGAGGCGCGCCCACCTGCCGCCCCGATACTTCGACGGTCGGGCCGCGCCCATGGACATCGACGCCGTCCTGGCCGATGTGTTGCCCAACCTGCCCCGCGGCTTCGGCGACGGCGTCTATCACCGGCTTGCCAAAACCCCCTTTCGGCCCGACCTGCCCACCATCGGCATCTACGGCAAGACCGGCACCGCCAAGGGCAGTTTCGATCTGATCCGCGCCCTGGCCGCCTTGAAGGAATTGGGTCATCAGTTCAACTTTCTCGCCCTCACCCAAAGCAGACCCGAACTACTGGCCTCCTTCGCCGCCGACCTCCACGAACACGGCCTGGAAGACCGCACCCGGCTGCTGCCCTTCGTGCCCCATTGGAACATCCCCAATTTCCTGGCCGCCTGTCACGCCGTCTGTTTCCTCGAACGCGACTTTCACGTCAAGGTCCACCAACCCATTGTGCCGCGCGAGGTCCTGGCCGCCGGAACCTGCCTGATCCTCTCCCACGAGATCGCCGAGAAGCAGCCCTTCCGCGAGCACCTGCGTCGGAGCGAAAACGTACTGCTGACCGACCCCAAGGACAGCAGCGACCTCGCCGCACAACTACGCTTTGTAATGACCAACCCGGAGGAAGCCCGCGCCGTCGGCAGGCGCGGCCGTGAACAGATTTCGCAACCCTTCGAGGATTGGCCGGGCTTTCGCCGGGAAGTGTCCGCCGACTTCGAAACCATTCTTGCCGATTCACAGATGAGGAGGAAGCTCGTGAGCATCTCTGAAATGCAGGCATGCCTGGCCAGGCTGTATATGGATCAATCCTTTAAACGCCTGTTCGAGCTGGAACCCGACCGTACCCTGAAGAACTACCACCTGACCGATCAGGAGACCGAAAGCATCAAGTCCATCGACCGCAAGGTGCTGGACTACTTCGCCCTGTCGCTGAAGGCCAAGTACCGGGAACGCCTGCTGCGCTCTTTCCCGCTGCTGCAGAAGGTGGTGCCCGCCGACACTCTGAAGCGCTATTTCACCCGCTTCTTCCAGCTCTACGTGCCCAAACCGGAGGAAACCACCGTGCAGCAGGTGGCCGACTTCGGCGGTTTTATCGCCGAGGTCCTCGCGGCCGACGATTCGGTGCCCGCCTTCGCCGCCGACGTGGCCCGCTACGAGGCGCTCTTCTACCGCGCCCGCTTCACGCCCACCGGCGCCGACACCCTTGCCCGCCTTAACAAGGCCCTGCCGCCGGCAAGGACCGAATTCTCCGGCGAGACCGTGGTCAAGCTGGAAGAGGGCGTCTATGCCGAGGTGTTCAGTCACAAGATCCTGGACCTGGTGGACCGCCTGAACGAGGACGCCGAACCCGGCGAGGTCCCGAGCGGTCAATTCCCCGTGGTCTTCCGCACCGAACCGCGCACCTTGCAGCCCAAGGTCTTCCATATCAACCCCGCCATGATGGCCGTGCTGCGCGCCGCCGGGACCGGCAACACGGTGGACGGCCTGATCGAAGAAGTAGAGCGGGAATTGGGCGCCCGAAACCTGGCCGGAAAGATCCGCCCCACGCTGGTGGATCTGATGCAACGACGCCTGATGACACAGGTGGAAACGGGGGTGCCCTCATGACCGCCCGCTCGCTCGCCGCGATTCCACACCTGGGCTCCGGCATGGGCTACCGCCGCCAGATGGATCAGCAGATCCACGACCATGCCGATCGGATCGATTTCCTGGAAGTGGTCACCGAACAGTTCATCTTCACCAGCCGCGTTTACGACGAACTGGCGCAACTGAGTTCGGCCTTCACCGTCATCCCCCACGGCGTGGGTGTCTCCATCGGCTCGGCCACGCCGCCGCCCGCTGAATACCTGGCCCGCCTGAAACAGATCTGCGCGATCACCAAACCGCCCTACTACAGCGAGCACCTGTGCATGACCCGCGCGCCCGGCATCACCCTGGGCCACCTGGCCCCGCTGCTGTTCAACGAAGAAAGCCTGGCCCACGTCATCCGCAACGTGGACATGGTGCAACAGGCGACGGGCCTGCCGCTGATCCTGGAGAACATCACCTTCTACTTCGAGATTCCGGGCAGTACCCTCAGCCAGACCGAATTCTTCCGGCGCGTGACTCAAGCCACCGGCTGCGGTGTGCTGGTGGACGTGGCCAACCTCTACATCAACAGTCGCAACCACCGGTTCGACGCGGTCGCCTTCCTGGAGGACCTGCCCCTGGACCACGTGATCCAGGTTCACCTGGCCGGCGGCGTGGAAACGGCCGAGCGCCTGGTAGACACCCATTCCCATTCGGTCCAAGACGAAATCTGGGCGCTGCTGGACGAACTATTGGCCAGGACCGAGGTCAAAGGGATTATCGTGGAACGCGACAGCAACTATGATGGCTTCGACACCATCCTGGCCGAGGTCATCCGCGCACGCGGCATGCAGAACGCCGCCCTTGAAGCACGGGCCGGGGCTCCCTGATGGACAGCGGTGAAACGGCGCAATCACCGAGACTTGCCAGGCGGGTCTGGTCCTATTTCCGGCCCTACCTGGGTTGGCTGATCGTGCTCTTCATCGCCATCCTGGGCCGCGCTCTCATCGGCCTGGTGCCGCCCCTGCTTTTCCGCGAACTGATCGACAACGTACTGATCGAGGGCGATCGCCGCATGCTGAACCTGATCGCCGTGGCCATGGTTGCCGTGCCGGTCATCAGCGGCGCGCTTTCCCTGGCCGATCGCTACCTGATCGCCTACATCGGCACCGGCGTCATCTACCGCCTGCGCACCGAACTGTTCACCCACCTGCAATCCCTGTCGCTGGACTTCTTTACCCATACCAAACTGGGCGAGATCCTTTCCCGCATTACCTTCGACGTGGTCAATGCCCAGAGTTTCATCACCCGCGTGTTTCCCAATGTGCTGGCCAACGGCCTCTCGGTGATCAGCACGCTGGTCTTGATGCTGGCCATCAACTGGCGCCTGGCCTTGATCTCGCTGATCGTGCTGCCCCTGTTCTTCATCCCCGCCCGCTGGTTCGCCGCCGTGGCCCGCCGGCTCACCAAGGAGTCTATGGAGTGGAACGGCAAGATGAGCAGCCATATCAACGAGACCCTGGGCATCGCGGGCGTGCTGCTCACCAAGACGCTCAACCGCGAAACCCGCAACGAGGAAGTGTTCGCGGGTTACGCCGAGGAGATCCGCCGCACCCGCCTGAAAAGCTCCGTTTATATGCGCGGCCTGTTGATCTGCCTCAGCCTGGCCACCGCCCTGGGAACCGCCCTCACCTACTGGCTTGGCGGGCAAATGGTCATCGACGGCGACATCAGCCTGGGCACCATCGTCGCCTTTTCCGCCTACCTGGTCGCCGTCTACAGTCCCCTGGCCGAGCTGGCCAACTTGCAGGTAGACTACGCCAACGCCACCCTGAGCTTCGAGCGTGTCTTCAGGTTCAAGGACCTGAAAGCGCAGGTACAGGACGCGCCCGACGCCGTCGAACTGGACGGCTTCCGCGACCGCCTGAGCTTCGAGCACATCCATTTCCGCTACAAAAAGGACGATGACGCCGCCCACACGCTTCATGACGTGCATTTCGAGATCCCCAAGGGCTCCCTGGTCGCGCTGGTGGGACCCAGCGGATCGGGCAAAACCACCCTGGCCTATCTATTGGCGCGCCTGCACGACCCGGACGAGGGGGCCGTGCGCCTGGACGGTCACGACCTGCGGCAGGTGAAGCGCACGTCCCTGGTAAACCTGCTGGGTCTGGTCAGCCAGGAGAGTTTCCTGTTCAACGGAACCGTGCGCGACAACCTCTTGTACGCCAAACCGGAGGCAACGGAAGCCCAACTGCGCGAAGCCTGCCGCAAAGCGCATATCCTGACGGTCATCGACAACCTGCCGGACGGCATGGAAACCCGCGTGGGTGAACGAGGCTACCGTCTGAGCGGCGGCGAAAAGCAACGCATCGCTTTGGCCAGGGTCATCCTGAAAGACCCGGAGATCCTGATCCTGGACGAGGCGACCAGCAACCTGGATAGCGAAAGCGAGCGCTTGATTCAAGACGCCATGGAAACCGTCTTCGCGGAACGGACGGCCCTGGTCATCGCCCACCGACTGTCCACCGTCCGCAAGGCGGACACCATCGTGGTGCTGGACAGGGGCAAACTGGTGGAACAAGGAACCCACGAAGAACTCCTGGCGGCGAACGGCGTCTATGCGAGCCTTTACCACAAACAATTCAGCCGGGAAGGTGAGTCCCGGAGTTAAAAGGGTTTTCTACAACTAATGAAGCTATAAGTAGAAAAAGACAGCTACCCCCAGGTAACTTACTCCAGAACCTCGTAAAAATTGAGAACATGAGCCGATAACAACGTCCAATTGACTCAAATCTTCCCGGGAACACATCAGCAGCCGGCGTCCGGTACGATATTGTTCCCGGGAACAATCGAGTATCAAGCGCCGGCTTTGATTGTCTTCCCGGGAACAATTGAGTCCATTCGGGGTTGTCAACGGCTCATGTTTGACTTTGACGGGGCCGTGATACTTACCAAAGTGTTGCATCTTCGTACTACTTCGTGTGACCTTTCTCAAGCTATAATTTTGTCAACACGGGCTGCTCGGGAGGAAAGCGAATGGATGTCAAGGCGGTTAAAGCATTTTGCCTGGCTTTGCCCGGAACCACGGAAGACCTCAAATGGGAAAATGACCTGTGTTTTCTGGTGGGCAATAAAATGTACGCCGTGCTGGGGATTACGGACGAACCTGTTTCCATCAGCTTCAAGACCACGCCGGAATGGTTCGATCTCCTGATCACCCGCGACGGAATCGACCCCGCGCCCTATGTCGGCCGCTATAAATGGGTCCGCCTGGCCCGTCTTACGGCGCTAGACTCCGTGGAACTTCAAGAATACTTGCGAGAATCCTACAAGCTTATTTTCGCGAAGTTGCCCGCCAGGATAAAAAGAGAGGTAGGGGGCTGTTGATTTGCCCGTGCGGATTATCGACGGTGTGTGCAGATTTTCCGATTTGTGCCTTTTCACCACTTGAAGTACGGGCAGGATACGCCAGGTAATCATATTTTCATAATCACCCGTGATCACCTTGAAAACCCTCACAAATACTCGGTTTTCACCTATTTGAGTGTTGACTTTGCCGGCTCTGCAACTTATGATTCGCGCGATGCGCTTGATGGATCGTTGGATCTTATGATCAAGGCCTTCATAGGGGCGGTTCGCCGAGCTTGCTCCAAGCGCGATCACAATACATATATTAGGTTCGATCTTATCGTGATCCATCAGGTTCCGCATCGCAATTTTGGCCAGGTAATTGCCTCATGATCCCAACTCGAACCTGCTTCCCCCAATCAGAGCAAGTGCCATGTGCACTCCGGGATCGGTGTGCCCTGACCAACGGCACGGGCTCCCCCCGTGTTGTAGCTTTACTCTTATAGGAGAATGCAATGAAATCAATTTACATCGGCAACATGCCTTATAGCTATGATGAAGAAGATGTCAGAGAACACTTCGAACAATACGGCGATGTGAATTCGGTCAAACTGATCTTCGACAAGGAAACGCAACGGCCCAAGGGCTACGGTTTCGTAGAAATGGAAGATGAAGAGGCCGGCAATGCTGTCGAAGGACTCAATGGAACCCAGTGGGGCGGCCGCACCATCAAGGTGAACGAAGCCAATCCGCGCAAACCTCGATTTCAAGTAACCCGTAAGTGGTAGCACCTCCCCCCGGAAAGTAGTACCATTTTCATATAAAAACAGGCTCCGCCGGTCGGCGGGGCCTTTCTTATTTCTACGGATTTGTACGGAACGGTTTTAGACTTCGGCCGGGTTAGCGGGTATAGTGATAATGACTTGATCGGGAGGTTTGCCGTGCCGGTGGAAACCTTGGGTATCGACCATATCTATTTGACGGTGTCGGATATGGACCGCTCGGAGCGGTACTATGACCAGGTAATGCCCTTATTGGGTTTTTGGAAGAGCAGTTCGATGATTGCCGGTGCGCTTCATCTTCACTATATCAACCGCCATTTCGGGTTTACTTTGAGACCCGCCGAGACCAAGGCGAAGCACGATTCCTATGCGCCGGGTTTGCATCATTTCTGTTTTCGCCTGGCCGACAACGCCGCGGTGGATCGGTTCTATGAAGAGATGACGGCTCAGAGCATTCAGGTGACTGAGCCGGCATTTTACCCGGAATACGCCCCGGATTATTACGCGGTTTTCTTCAATGACCCCGACGGTATACGCTTGGAAGCCACCAATTTCCGCGAGGAGCGCAAACAACGTTATTACCGGAGTGATGCGGCGCGATTGGATGGTGAGTAAAAGATGGATGTTGCTCCATGGCTTCCGCCGGGGTGAAATGATCGGTCGATAACGTGAGAAGGTGTAGAATATGGATACATCGGCAAACTTTGACGCGCCGACAAACGTAAACGGGTCAGCGCGATCATGATAAAAAGGACGTATCGATGAGCAAAGCGGAAACCAAGATCATGCTGGTGGAGGACGAACCGGTTGTCCAAGATGTCTTACGACGGTTGTTCAAGCCGGAGGGATACAAACTCACCATTATTGACCGGGGTGACATTGCGGTCGGTGATTTGGAACAGAATCAGGAATACGATCTGATCATTACCGACTTGAATCTGCCGGGCGCCAATGGAATCGAGGTTTTGGGCAAGGCCCGGCAGGTTTTGCCGGACATCCCCGTGATCGTCATTACCGCTTATGCCTCCGTGGACACGGCCGTGGAAGCCATGCGCCTGGGCGCCTTCGACTACCTGCCGAAACCCTTCAACAACGATCAGGTGATGATCGTGGTCAAAAAGGCGCTGGAAAAACGCCGCCTGGTCCAGGAAAACCTGGAGTTGAAGCGCGAGCTGAACCAGAAATACGGGTTTGAGCACATTGTGGGCAACAGCCGCCAGATGGCCGAGGTATTCGACCTGATTCGTCAGGCGGCCCCGTCGACCGCAACCATTTTAATTCGCGGTGAGAGCGGCACCGGTAAGGAACTGATCGCACGCGCCATTCACCACAACAGCCCGCGCAGCTCCAAACCCTTCGTGGCGCTGAATGCGGGCAGCATTCCCACCGAACTGCTTGAATCTCAGCTATTCGGCCACATCAAGGGATCGTTTACCGGCGCCCTGGCCGATCGTGACGGTCTGTTCAAGCTGGCCGATAAAGGCTCGCTGTTCCTGGATGAGATCGGCAATATCGATCTGGAAATCCAGGCCAAGCTGTTGCGCGTCATCCAGGAAAAGGAATTTATGCCGGTAGGGTCCAGCCACACCGTCAAGGTAGACGTGCGCCTGGTATGCGCCACCAACGCCGACCTGGAAAAGATGGTCAGCGCGGGCAAGTTTCGCGAGGATCTCTACTATCGTCTCAATGTGATCCAGGTGGAGTTACCTCGACTTCGGGAACGCGACGGGGATCTGCCGCTGCTGGTCGATCATTTCATCCGCAAGTACGAAAAAGAAAACGGCAAGGAGATCAAGCGCGTAGAGCAGGACTTCATGACTGCCGTCGAAACCTACCAGTGGCCCGGTAACGTGCGTGAGTTGGAAAACGTCATGGAACGAGCCGTGGTCCTCTCCCGCGAAGGTATCATCGACAAGTCCCTGTTGCCGCGCAACTTCCGCGATCGACTCAACTCCATCTACGAGTCTATACCGGATCTGGACAAAGGCGTTAACTTGCAGGAACAAATCCAACTGTTCGAGCGCTCGTTGATCACCATGGCCATGGAAAAAGCCGGCGGCGTCCAGAAGAAGGCCGCCGCGTTATTGGGCCTGAAGACCACCACGCTCAGCGAGATGCTGAAGCGACACGGCTTGCGCTGATTACCGGAGGAAAAGAAGTCATTCGGAGGGAACGCCGCGGTCCACTTCCCAAGAGGTCTCCTCGAACCACAGCAAGAGTTCGCCGGAGGGAACCGGGTCGTTGACCAGCCGGCCCTGGATGTAATCGCAGCCCAACTCCTTCAACAATTCGAAGCTGTCCCCGCTGCTGACGCCCTCGGCAACCACCTGCAAACCCAGGTTATGGCCCAGGTCGATCATAGATTTGACGATGGCGGTGTCATTGGCCTGACCCACGATGTTGGTAACGAACGAACGATCCACCTTGATGCGGCCGATGGGCAGTTTCTTGAGATAGGCCAATGAGGAATAGCCCTTGCCGAAGTTGTCGATGGACACGCGAATGCCCATATCGCGAATTCGGGACAGTAATTGGATGGCCTGGTCCGGATCGTTCATCACCCCTTTTTCGGTGATCTCCAAAACGAGCCGATTAAGCGGCATGTTAGAGCTGCCCAGGATTTCGTCGATGCGGTTGGGCAGGCTGTTGTCCTGAAGGTCGTGACTGGTCAGGTTCACGGAAACGGCAAGGTCCAAGCCGATTTTCTTCCAATCGGACCACTGTCGCGCCGCGGCCTCCATTACCCAGGCTGTCAGGGGCTTGATCAATCCGCAACGTTCGGCCAGGGGGATGAAGCGCGCGGGCGAAATGAAACCGAGACGCGGATGAGGCCAGCGCAACAGGGCTTCGACACCCATGACCTTGTTGTTTTGCATGCTTACCTTGGGTTGGAAATACAGCATCAGTTCGTCGCAGTGGATGGCCTGGCGCAGTTCGGTCAGCAGGGTGAGCCGCTGCGGGCTGTAATGATTCATGCGTTCGCTGAAGTACATGAATCCGGTTTCGCAATCGCGTGCGCTAAGCAGGGTGATATCGGCGTGGCGCATGAGCATATCGCGGTTACAGCCGTGATCGGGATAGATCACGATGCCCAGCTTCGGGTTGACGTCGATATTGAGTTCCCCCAAATCGAAACTGGGCTCAAAAGTGATCTGAATAGTGCGCGCCACCTCGTTGGTGCCGGCCAGGGAAGTGATGCGCGGCAGCAGGAGGGCGAACTCGCTTTCGTCCAAGCGGAAGAGTGTACCCTTGTCGCTGAACACCTTCTGCAAGCGGTCGGCAATCTTCAGGATCAACTTGTCGCCGATCTGGTAACCCAAGGTGTCGATGACATCGTGAAAGCGGTCCAATTCGATAAAAAAGAGACTGAAACGGGTGGCGTTTTCACGCGCTACCTGAATGGCCTCGTCGATGCAGGTACCCAGCCGATTGCGATTGGCCAGGCCGGTCAGGTCGTCATGGTGAATGAGGTGTTGTAATTTGTCTTCCGATTGCTTGCGCTGGGCAATCTCTGCTTCCAGTAACAGGACGTTGAGCCGCGCCTGTTCGGCCAGGTTCCATTTGCGGGTCAGGGAATGCGCCATTTGTTTGACCGCAATGCTGTCGAAGGGTTTGGTAAGGAACAACAAGCGGTCCGAGGAACCCAACTTCTCCAGGATACCGTCGAAACTGTAGTCGGAATAGGCCGTGCAGATGACCACCTCTACCTGGGGATGTTTTCGCCAGATGCGCAGGATGGTTTCGATGCCGTCGATTCCGGGCGGCATGCGCACGTCCATGAAAACCAGGGCGTAGGGCTGGTCCCTGGTATAGGCTTCGTCGACCATGCTCACGGCTTCCTCGCCCTGGAGGGCAAAGTCCAGGTCGTACTCGATGCGCACCGTCTCTTCATAACGGCTCTCGTCCAGCTCATCCTCGTCATCGAACAACTGTTGCTCGATGGAGTTGAGATGGGACTGGGACTTTTTGGCGCTGGGGCCGAGTATCTTACGGAAATCGTTGTGGATGTCTACATTATCGTCCACAACAAGGATACGTCGATTGAACGATGATATTGTAGGATCTCCGGAATCCATAGGCTTTTCCCGGTTGGAGGTTTTATGAACTGACAGGCGTCATATCAATCTTCAGCTATTTGGTTCAACCCTACCGGGTGCAACCAAAAGCCTCGATCGGTCATGGTCTCACTGTCTTAGTCAATCGGCCGGAAATTTTCTTTCAGTAGTTCTTTATTTATTCTCATACCGTTTACGAACATGGGGCACCAGCACATTGTCGAATGCGCTGTCGAAGTCGTACTCCGGGTGCCAGTCCCAGTCGCGTCTGGCCGGTCCGTCATCGATGCGATCCGGCCAACTGTCCACGATGGCCTGGCGCTTGAGGACCGGTTCGAAATCGATCTCCGCCTCGGGCCAGTATTGCTCGATTTTCTTCATGATCTGACGAGCGGTCACGGAGAACGCGGTTACGTTATAAATGCGGTGGCGCAGTTGATCTTCAGGCGCTCGTGACAGCATGATCAACGAACGGATGGCGTCGGACATCACCATAAAGGGCAGCATGGTGCCGGGTGACACGAAACAACTGTAAGGCTTGCCTTGCGCGGCCGCATGCAACATCTCGGGGCCGTAATCGCTGGTGCCGCCGCTGGGTACCGTTTGGGGACTGATCAGTCCGGGAAAACGCAGGCAGCGGAAGTCCAACTTGACGGAGTCCTCGCCTTCCTCGCCTTTGTAACTGGTGCAGTAATAGCGACCCAGTTGCTCGATATACAGTTTGTTGATGCCGTACATGGTCATGGGCGTCAGGTACTGGCGAACAGAAACCGGAACCGTGGTGTCGTCTTCCTTACGGATACCGTAGGCGGCAATGGAACTGGAGAATACGAACACGACAGACTTGCCGGACGCTTGTGAATGGTTTTGGGCAATTTGCAGGATATTCAGGGAACCGTCCACATTGACATGATGCGCCAGCATGGGATTCTTCTCACCGGTGGAGGAAAGCACGCCGGCCAGGTGAAAGATGATCTCGAAGCGGTGATGCGTCTCGATGCCGTCCATCAGGTGCTTGTCCAAAATGTTGCCGCGGTAGAAGGCCTTGGTTTTCTCAGCCAGTTCCGGTGCGGGTTCGGTCAGGTCCAAGGCCACGATATCATAGCGGCCTTCTTCCTCCAGATACTCGACCAGCCGTTGTCCGATCTCACCGTTGGCCCCTGTAATCAATACTTCCGGTTTGGCCATGACGCCACCTCTCTTCTTCAGTTTGCGTTGAAACTATACAAGCTTCAAGCTATCGGCCGCAAGCTTCAACTAGTTGGTTTTGGATCGATTTTCCTCTTCTTCCTTGGCGATGACTCCGAACCAGGTTTCCTCATCGGCCACGGCGGTTCGATAGTTCAGGGGATTGAGGACCTTGACGCCCACCGGAACCACCGGGCAGCGGTTTTGACAGGCGCCGCAACCCACGCAGGCATCCAGCACCTCGGGGTGGAAATCCTCCCCGATGGTAATTGCCTCCTCAGGGTAGGGGCAGGCGTCGTAGCATAGCGTGCAGACCTTGTCGTCGTAGGTCATACAGTCTTCGGTTTGGATAACCGCCCGACCCATGCGTACCTGCCTGGGATCGGCGACCGGCAACAGTGCTTGGGGTTCGCAGGCGGCGATGCAGGGCATGTCGGGGCAAAGGTGACAGGACACGGTGTTTGGATCGATATAAGGGGTGCCCGCGTTGACACCGGCTTCAAGAGGCATGACCGAGATCACGCCGTAAGGACAGGCGATCCCGCATTCCTTGCAACGGGTGCAGGTGGACAGGAACTCAACCTCGTCCAAAGCGCCCGGCGGACGCAAGGGCGCGTTCAACGCTTTGGAAAGTTTGGTTTCCACATGGTGCGAGACGCCTTTGCGCACGAAGGAAAACAACTCACCGAAGAAACCCTTGCGCGAATATCTATTTCCGTCATCGCCGGCCATGCGCCGTCACTCCTTCTCCTCATCGTTTTGGTTTTTATGGTCTTGGGGTTTTTGCCCGGGTTCAGCTTTCGCGGGTTGCTTGATCCGAAGATTCTTGGGGAGCGGCCTTACATTGCCGGGTTCGAATCGGACAGGTCCCTCGCCCGGGGGAGCGTCCGGCGTTACCAGGGAGGACGGAAAGACGTACTGATTCATATACAAGCGGCGTTGCTCGCCGGACAGCCATTGTCGATGATCCGTGTCCGAGGGCCACTCGTGTTCAAAGTCATGCCCTTCGTCCCGGAAGCGCAGCCTCATGACGCCTTCCATATGGCGCAACGACCACTCGTAACCACGCGAACTGAAGACATGCGCGCCGCCGCCGACCGGGTGCAACAAGCTGCCGCTCCACAACAGGCGCTCGCCTTCCCAGTAGGCAAGATGCACCATGTTCAGGCGGGTGACCATAGGGTCCATGCTGCCCACTACCGGACGGTTGCCGTCGATGAACACCCATAGGGGCTTCACCTTGTAACGCGCGCTGTTGTAGGCGACAACCCGGTAGAGGTGATCCTGCATCATAGGCGCCGCGTCGGAAACGCTCGCGGGCAAGGTGAAGTTCACCAGATCTTTCTCCTCGGTAATGTCGACGGGCTCACTATTGCGGCAGGCGACCGACAACCAAAAGGCCGTGACGATGAGAATGATGCGGGCGGCGCGATGGATCATGGTATAACCCTCATGGTCAGGGGGGCCTGAGCACGGTCAGTTGGAGGCGAGTGCCTCTCCAGGCCTATCTTAGCAGCAGTTAAGTACCGGCGGTCAGATGAAACATGTCAAAATGATCTATCGCGGCAAGGCCGACCGATTCGACAAGGTGTTGAGTCAAGTCACCGGCTTGCGACCGGATGAAATCGAACTGCTGGTTGCCATGGGCGGGGCCTACCTGGGTAAGTATCGCTGCAAGGACCCGGCCCACATAGTCCATTCGGGACGGGAAGTATCGGCCTGGTACCAACTGCCGCTGACCATGGAACCGGTGCCCTTTCTTAAAGAATGGGTCGTGGCCGATGCCGACGGCCTGCTGATCGCCGCCAAGCCTTCCGGTATCCCCACCCAAGGGCGCCGCGATGCCGATTATATGGCCTTCTACGAGTTGCTGAAACAGAACCTCTCCGGATACATCGGCCTGCATCACCGTCTGGACCAAGACACCTCGGGTCTTATGCTGTTCACCCGCGATCGAGCTCTGAATGCCGGGGTTGCCGCCCTGTTTCGCGATCGCAAGGTTCATAAAGCCTATCTGGCGTTGGCTTATGGAAGCCGGGCCGGCAGTGACGAAGAAGTGGTGGACGCCCCGATCGGTGCGGAACGCACGGCCGGCGGCACACGCTACGCCGTTATGAGTTCCGGCAAGAAGGCGGTCACGCGAATAAAACGCATCTATTCCCACGATCACCTGCACCTGGTCGAGGCGCAACCCTTGACCGGTCGCACCCACCAGATTCGCGTTCACCTGGCTCACCTGGGCCTGCCGTTGCTGGGTGACAGATTCTATAACGGCCCGGCCCATGATCGCTTTTACCTGCACTGCTATCGTTTACAGTGGCCGGAAGGAAAATTGTTGCCGGCGGGAGACAGGCGTTTGGGTGTACCGCGTGAAACCTGGTTCAACGGGCTACCGACGGAACTTCAAGCGGCTTATGATGAATGGTGGAGGCAGACATGCTCATCTTAGCGGCCACCCCCATCGGCAATATCGAGGATGCCTCTCCCCGGTTACGCCGGGTCCTGGCCGAGGCGGACGCGGTTTTTGCGGAGGACACCCGTCACGCCCGGAAATTATTGACCCGACTGGAGATCGACCGACCCACCGCATCATTTCACGATCACTCCGGCGAGTCGGGCCTGCACGGCATCGGCAAACTATTGGACGAGGGCCGCACCGTGGTATATATCAGCGACGCGGGTATGCCCGGTATCAACGACCCGGGTTATGAACTGGTGCGCCTGGCCAGGGACCGGGATGCCGAGGTCGATGTCATCCCCGGGCCTTGCGCGGCAATCAATGCGTTGGTGCTTTCGGGGTTGCCCACACACCATTTCTGCTTCCTGGGTTTCTTCCCGACGACAGTAGAGAAACGCGCGGCGATGATTGAACGCTTGCGCCTTTTGAACATGACGGCTGTCTTCTTCGAGGGGCCGTCACGCATCGTACACGCCCTGGAATGGTTGTCTGAAACCATTCCCCAAACGCAAATCGCCGTTTGCCGTGAACTGACTAAACGCCACCAGCAGGTGTTATGCGGCACGCCCGGGGAGGTTCGCGAGGCCTTGGAGATGGTCAAGGGCGAGTTCTGCCTGGTTATCGGTCCGGTACGCGAGTCCTCGAACAACGCGGATATCGGCAGCCGTTACAAGGCCCTGTTGGATCGAGGCGAGAGCCCGACGCGGGCTGTAAAACAGCTTTCCAAAGAGCTGCGTCTTCCCAAGCGAGAAGTGTATGCCATGGTCCATGATATCTACAAAAATGACGACAGTTCATGATTTCCCTTAGGAAACACCGGGAAGTCTGGTAGACTTCTGCGCGATGGGCAAGAGAGGGGTTCAAAACCCTGGGGCCGGCTTGATCATTTACATTTTTCCTGTATTCATCCGGTTTTAGAAAAATAAAACGGGGGTTCAACGCCCGATCTGGCACGATCTCCTCATACGCAGAGGGACATGGTTTGCCCATGATCGTGTGTTTCCGGTTATGCAAAATGATTCTCCAAAAAGCCCGTGGGAAACCGTTCTCCGACTACTTGCTCTGTTGGCTCTGTTATGGGTGTTTTTGGTTTGCATCAACGGTCTGAGCACATCGATCAAGGGATTCGGCGAAGACGCCGTCCACAAATTTTTCGCCTCGGCCGAAAATCCCATCATCGGTTTGATGATGGGTATGCTGGTCACCTGCCTCGTGCAAAGCTCCTCAACCACCACGTCATTGATCGTAGGCCTGGTGGCGACCGGGGAACTGGGCGTTGGAGCCGCGGTGCCCATGATCATGGGCGCCAACATCGGTACCACTATCACCAACACCCTGGTTTCCATGGGCAGCTTGACGCGTTCTGCCGAGTTTAAACGCAGTTTCGCCGCGGCCAATATCCATGACGTGTTCAATCTGACCGCCGTCGTCATCATGCTTCCCCTGGAAGTTGCTTTCAAGGTGATCTCGGTACCGGCCAAGATGATTACCGACATGTTGATGGGCACCGCGGTCGATAAACCGCAAAGCCCCATCAAGGAACACTTCAAGGCGGTAGTCGACGGGGTGTTCGGCTTCTTTGAAGGAATGCTGGGTTCCGCCTTCGCGGCCAATTGGATTCTGCTCATCGTTTCGGTGACCCTGCTGATCGTCTCGTTATACCTGATTGTCCGCACCATGAAAGGCGTCATCCTAAGTCGAGCGGAGGCTTTCTTCGATAAAATTCTGGGACGCAACGCGGTTATCTGCATGATCTTCGGCGCCGTGGTTACAGCGGCGGTTCAGTCATCTTCGGTGACCACCTCGATCATGGTGCCGCTGGCAGGCGCCGGCGTGGCAAGCCTGAGGGTCATCTTCCCGATCACGTTGGGTTGTAACGTGGGCACTACCATCACCGCCTTACTGGCTGCCATCGCCACGGGCGAGAAAGCAGCGCTGACCATTGCCATTTGCCATGTCATATTCAATATGTACGGCATCTTGTTGCTCTATCCCGTGCCGAAGATCCGCAACCTGATCATAAAAATCGCGGAATGGCTTGCTGAACGCTGCACCGACCAAAAGAGCTTCGCCCTGGTGTATGTAGTAGGCGTTTTCTATATGCTGCCGGGCGCCATTCTGGGCATCCAAAAAGCATTGGGATACTAGACAGGGTTTCAGTGATGCGGCGAAACTGACCTGGTTTGAATCGTACCCTTTTATGCCGGGGTTCCGGGTGCGGTAGTCCCTAAAGCCTACAACGGGTGTACTTTGAGATGAGAGATCCGCGGGCCGTTCCCATCTGCATATTTTTGAAAATATCCTGGTCTACCCCTCTGAACATCGACGTATTGGATCCGGAACGAGGTTGGTCACGCTTGGATAACCCCATATTCTCCTTGGACGTGGTTTGACACCCGAGCATATGCGGATATGGCATCGAAAAGAAGCATTGGTCCGCCGGGACAACCCTCGTTTCGCCCAAGATCTCGATCGACCCGGTTGTCCATGGACGTATTCTGATGCAAACAAGCATGGTCAATGCAGCAGAACGTGGTTTGGAAAATTATATGCACTGTTTCCGGTTCGTTCAACGTAGTTCGGGATCCAAAACGCCGATGTCCGCCCGGGTCCATCGATCTCTATGTAGCATACCTCGATGTACGAGCGGGCCGACCTTTCTTTCAGGCAAAATCACCCGATAGACGAGCGGGCCCAACCTTCTCCTACGCATAAACATCGATAGACGAACGGGCGCATCCTTCTCCCAAGCAAAATAACTCACCGGACGAGCGAGTCAGCCTTTCTCCCACGCGAAATAAATCGAGGGTACGCGGCCTCTAACTTTGAATCGCCCCCCTCCTGCAATTGCCGATTGTCCCCCGCGCCCGGGCGTGCTAAGGTGCTGCTGTTTGCGTTGTACCTCGTTTACAGGAGTGGGTCATGAAGATCAACTTTATGGATCTGAAGAGTCAATACAAGGGAATGGCTGAAGAAATACGCCAGGCCATCGACGGTGTCCTGTCCCATGGTCGTTACGTCATGGGGCCCGAAGTTATGGAACTGGAAGAAAAATTAGCCGAGTTCACCGGTGTGAAGCGTGCGCTGGGATGTTCCAGCGGCACCGACGCCCTCTTGATTCCCCTGCTGGCTTACGGCGTGGGGCCCGGCGATGCCGTGTTCACGACTCCGTTTACCTTCGTGGCCACCGCCGAGGTCATTGCCCTGTTGGGCGCCACACCCGTCTTCGTGGATATCGATCCCCAAACCTACAACATCGACACCGATGAATTAGCGGAAGCCGTCCACCGGGTCAAGCAGGAGGGCAAGTTGAAGCCTCGCGGCATCATCCCCGTGGACCTGTTCGGCCTGCCCGCCGATTACGACGCGATTCAGGCCATTGCCGATCAACACGACCTGTTCGTTCTGGAAGACGCGGCGCAAAGTCTGGGCGGAACCTATAAAGGCCGTCCCGTGGGCGGTTTCGGTCACGTGGCGGCTACGAGTTTCTACCCCGCCAAGGTGTTCGGCTGCTACGGCGACGGCGGCGCCGTGTTCACCGATGACGAGGAACTTTACGACAAGCTGCAATCCATCCGGGTTCATGGCCAGGGCACAAATAAATATCAAAATGTGCGCATCGGTATCAACGGTCGCTTGGACAGCATTCAGGCAGCCGTCCTCCTGGTCAAGTTGAAGACCTTCCGAAACGAGTTGGATGCGCGCCAACGGGTAGCCGAACGCTATACCGCCGGCCTGAAAGGCGTCGTCACCCCGCATATCCCCGGGGGTTATCGCAGCGCCTGGGCCCTCTATTCGGTGATCTGCGAGGATCGCGACGGCCTGAAAAAACACCTGGCCGATCAGGGCATTCCCTCCGTCATCTATTACGAACTGAGCCTGCACCTGCAGCCCGCGTTCGCGAACCTGGGTCATCGGCGCGGCGACATGCCGGTCAGCGAACATGCCGAGAAACACATTCTCAGCCTGCCCATGCACCCCTTCCTCACCGACGATGAGATCGACAACGTGATCGACGCGGTGAATGCCTTTACCGCTTGAGGTTTCCGTGCAAACCGGACTCCCAGCCTCGATAAGCCTTGACCTGCCCGCCGAATTGGACCTGTTGTTACAGTCGGTCAAGGTAGCGCTGGGCAGCCTGGAGAAACCGGAACCCAAGGATCCGATCGATTGGGATTTGCTGTTGGAAATCGCCCGGTGGCATCGCCTGGTCTGGCCGCTTTTCAACGCGGCCGACCAACTACCCGACATGCCGCAAGTCGCGCGTGAGCAACTGGAAGCGGATCATCGCGAGACGGCCGGCCATAACCTGAGGCTCACCGCGGCCCTGGTCAGTGTCACCAACCTCTTGAACAAGCACCAAATCCCCTTCCTCACCCTGAAAGGCATGCCCCTGGCCCAGGCCGCGCTCGGCGACATCGGCCGACGTCGCTCGCGGGATCTGGACATCCTGGTTCGGCCCCGGGATGCCGTTCAAGCTCGCGACCTGTTGCATGCCGAATTGGGATTTGTGCCCGATATGGAACTGGACCCGAGAGGTATGGAGCTTCTGCTGCGCACCGAAAAAGAGTTGAAGATGTACGCGGGCGATCTGCTGCTGGAACTGCACTGGAGTTACGCGCACATGCCCGGCCTGTTCCCCGGTATCCAACCCGGCGACCCGCGTGCGACCGAGGAGGTTCTGGGCGGCCTGCCCGTCCCCGTGTTGCCCCCCGACGACCTGTTCAGCTACCTGGCCTATCACGGCGCCAGTCATTTCTGGTTTCGATTCTTCTGGTTGGCCGATTTAGCATTCCTGGCTCAGCGCCGCCCGCCGGACTGGTCGACACTTTTGGAACGAGCGCGGGAAATCGGCCAGGAGCGGGCGACAGCGTTCAGCTTGGGACTGACGCACCTGTTGATGGACGGTCCCATGCCGGAACCGGTTCGAAAGGTGTGGGAACAGCAGCCGGAACTGACCGGCTACGCCTCGGAATGGATCGCCCTCTTCCGCCGAAAACCCGCACCGGGTCAGGCCTACGACATTCCCGCGCCTCTGGCCCGGGTCTACAAATGGTTTCTGCGCATGTACCCTCACCTGCGCGGCCGCATCTTCGCCCGCGCTCTCTTCCAGCCCTCGATTCACGACATGCTGGCTTTTCCCCTACCGCGCCCGCTGCACCCGCTGTACTACGTAACGCGGCCCTTTCGCCTGGCCTCGAGGATTCTAATGCGCCGTTGACCGCAAGGTGTAGATATAGGCTTCCACGGTGCTGCCGTCCTCGAGCCTGACCTTTACCGGCACGCGCCGATAAGCCTCGCCTTCAAACTGGTCGAGCCTCTCCCAATGGTCTGACAGGTTCGCCGAGGTGAAAAGAAAGCCCTCGATTTCATCGCCGTCTTCATGGAGATCGATGCCGGGATAACCCAATTCCGCGCCCCAACCTTCTTGTCGCAGCGTGCCGGTCACCACGGCTTTTTCCCAAGAACCTCCGATCGCATCGAGCACGTGTTCATTGGGACGACCCGGACCCAGGGTCCCGTAAACAAACAATTTTTCAATCACTTTCCCTCCACAAGCGCCTTAAAAACTGAAGGTCAACTGGCCCTTGTTGAATAACTCCAACTGGTTGGGCAGGCCGATCTCGTTCTCCAGGTACCTGCCCGCCTTCAAGAAGCGGTCCTCATAGGCGGGGTCCATGAACAGGAAGAATTTCCAAAGTGCCTGATGCCGGTGATCCAAGGCCTGTAATTCGGGATGCTTGACATCGGCCAGGCTGACCAGGGGCCCGTTGTCCATGCGCACCAGCACGCGGGCTTCCTTCAGGCGCATGTTGGTGTCCGGTGCGTAGATCACGATCGCCGACGCGGGTATCTTCAGGTGCCGCGCCAGTTTCTTTTCCAATTGGGAGCGGGCATTATCCCGGTTCAGGTGATAGGCTTCTTGGAACCGCCGCATGTGTTGCGCGTCGGGGAAGTCCAGGTTCAGCGGGTCGCGGGCAACCATGTAGACCCGCTTGTACAACCGCCGCGACAGGAAGCAATCCAGCAATCGTTGATATTCGGGGACGGCAGCGATGCGCTCTTCCAGCAGGTAGAGGAAGCCGTCGTCGCGCAGCCGGTACAATTCCTCGACTTCAATGGCGCCCTCGGCCAACATGGCTTCCAGGATACGCGACAGCATGGCGCCCGAAACCATCTTGGTATGGTGGTAGTACACCCGCTCGGTCAGGTTATAACGAATGCGCAACAGGTTGATCAGCTCTGACCAGGCGTCCTGGCGAAAGCCCCTGTCACTGTATAGGTTGAAGCACAAGTTGCCCGACTCCACGTCCAGGTAGCGGAAGATGCGCTCGTCGTAGTTGAGGTTCAGGCCGCAGAAGAAAGCATCGCGTTTCAGGTAGTCCAACAGGTCGGCGCAGATGGGCCCGGCCACCAACTGCCAGGAGAAGGCATGCTCGGCGTTTTTGCCTTGGGTGAAGAAGGTAAGCAGCCGTTCCTGAATGCCCATCTCCTTCAAAACGGCGCCCAACTTTCCCTGCTCCAGGAAGTAATGCAAGCGTTCACGGCTTTTATCGTGCGCGGGCAGGATGCGGCGCTCGTCCTCGAAGGTGTGCCCGAAGGGGATGTGGGTAATGTCGTGCAGCAGCGAGGCAAAACCCAGGAAACGGGCGGTTTCTTCATCGACCGGATGATGCCGGCCCGCGCGCTCGGCTCGCCGGTTGACGGTGCGGATCATGCGTTTGGTGATCCAGCAGGTGCCCAGCGAATGCTCGAAGCGGGTATGGTGCGCCGCCGGAAAAACCAGGTTGGAGGTGCCCAACTGGCGAATGCCGCGCAAGCGCTGGAATTCGGGCGTATCCACGATGCGCATTTCTTCTTTGGTCAGGCAGATATCGCCGTGTACGGTGTCCCGGATGATCTTCATCAGTCCCTCTTCATCCCCATGCTCATCTTACATGGGTTGCCCGGGAGAAGGGTAGGGCTTTTCGCCGCGGGCAGCCGAGGTCCCGTCAGCGCAATTTCTTCAGTGCCTTTTTAGCCGGCTTGAAATCGTCGTCCAGGGCCAGGCAGGCGCGATAGGCCTCGGCGGCCTCCTGCTTTCGGTCCAGAACTTCGTGGACCAGTCCCTTGTGGTACCAGGCGTCGGCAACCTTGACGGGATTGGTTTTGTCGCAGCCTGCAATGAAACGATCGAACAGGACCAGCGCCTCTTCCTGCTCGAACCTGCCGAGGTAGCGGGTCCTTGCCGCCTCGAACAGGGCTGACATCTGGCCGACGTCCTCCCGGTGAATGGCTTCGAAGCAGGCGGCGGCCTTACGATGACGGTTCAGGTTGACCAGGGCAAAAGCCTCACCGAAGCGGGCGCTGGTGTTGTGCGGATTGAAGGCGACCGCTTTTTGAAAATGGAGCAGGGCGTCTCGGTGCCGTTCCTCTGCAGCCAGCATCATGGCCTTGGGGAAATGGGCGGCGCCCGCATTCAGCGTTTGCAATTCGGCCAGGGCTTTTTCGGCTTTGCTCTTACCGCCGCCGGCGATGCCGGGCGCGTGCAGCAGGTAGGCGATGCGTTCGTGCCAGGCCGCGTAATTGTGAGGGTCCAGGGTCAGGGCCTTGTTGAGGACGGAACGGTAGGTCCCGGAACGCGTCATGGCGTACCAGGTACTCTGCGAGAACTTGTTCCGCATGGCAACGGCGTATTGCAGCCAGGCGTCGCTGTTCTCGGGCCTTAACCGGGTGGCCTGTTCACCGTAGTTCAAGGCGCCCTCGATATCGCCGGAGCGATTGCATAAGACGGCCAACAGATGGATGGCCTCGGCCCGGTTTTCCCGACTTTGCGCGGCCTTCTGCAAAATGCCGTGGGCTTTGCCGGGCGACGTCTTCATCAGTGTTTCGATACCTTCCAGTTCATTGAACGGAAGGGTGAAGATGAGGAAGGCAAACAGCATGAAACGCTCCGGCAGCCGATGATCGGTGGTCACTTTAGTTTACGCCGATACGGCCCGAATGCTTCCCACTAAAATAAAAGAAACGAAATGTTCCCCCGCTCGAGCGGATGAACCCGAAAGACGCATGATTCTTGACCTTGTGCTCTTTTTCGGTTAGGTTCATTGAACCGGCCCGTCTCGGGGCTGTCAAATTTTCCTGATCGGAGCTGCCGCATGTTTCGTCGTTTTGTATGGGTTTCTGTTCTTGCTTTGTCTCTTTTTTCCTGTCGCCAAGCCGAGGAAGCGGCCCAACCGGTTGCTGAAATGGACCTGGAGACCAGGGCGCGAGGCATTCACCAGCGCGTGATTACCCTGGACACGCACTGCGATATTCGAACCTCCAACTTTACGATGGAAACCAATTACACCCAAGATCTGGCCACCCAGCTCACCCTGCCCAAGATGGAAGCGGGCGGATTGGACGTGGCCTGGCTCGTGGTTTATGTCGGCCAGGGCGAGTTGAACGACGAGGGTTACGCGAAAGCCTATCAGGCGGCGATGGACAAATTCGACGCCATCCACCGGCTGACCGGGGAGATTGCGCCTGACAGAATCGAACTGGCCCTGACCTCCGGCGACGTGCGCCGCATCCATGCCTCGGGCAAGAAGGTGGCCATGATCGGCGTCGAAAACGGCTATCCGGTGGGCCTGGATGTAAGCAACGTCAAGAAATTCGCCGATCTGGGCGCCCGCTACATGTCGCTGTCCCACAACGGCCACAGTCAACTGTGCGACAGCAATACCGGCGAGCGCGACGATGTCTGGCTGCACAACGGGCTCAGCGAACTGGGCCGCGAGGTCATCGCCGAGATGAACAAGTGGGGCATCATGATCGATATTTCCCATCCCTCCAAGGAATCCATTGCGCAGATGCTGGAAATCACCAAGGCGCCGATCATTGCCTCCCACAGTTCCGCGCGCGGCCTGTGCGACCACAGCCGTAACCTGGACGACGAGCAACTGCTGGCCATCAAGGCTAACGGCGGCGTGGTTCAGACCGTCGCCCTCGGAGCCTATTTGCACAAGGAGAAATCCAAGGCTTATAACGATGCGCGACGCAAATTACGCGAATCGATTGCCGCGGGCATGGATTTCGAGATTTTGAACTGGCCTCAGTACCGCGAGTTGAGTCAGCCGAAAAAGGACGCCTATCGGGCGAAACTGGCCGAGGTCGACAAACTGGCCGAACCCCGCATGGAAGCGGAGGTCCACGCCGTCGCGCCGCCGCCCGATGTCAAGGACTTCGTGGACCACATCGACTACATGGTGAAGCTGATGGGCATCGATCACGTGGGCATCAGTTCCGATTTCGACGGAGGCGGCGGCATCAAAGGATGGCAGGACGCCTCGGAGACCTTCAACATCACCCTGGAACTGGTGCGACGCGGCTACACCGAGGCCCAAATCGAAAAGCTATGGAGCGGCAACCTGCTGCGCGTGCTGGACGAGGTACAAAGGATCGCCGCCGACCTGCAAAAGCAGGCGCTGCCGACGACGGCTGATTGATGTTCTCGTAATGTAGGGTGTTGCGCCGGGTTGGACATGGCCGGGGCAAAGTTGCTCACGCAATGGGTTTTAAAACGGCGGGGCGTCTTCCGTGGTGACGTCTGCCTCTTCAGAGCCCGGTTCGGGCGCGTTTTCAGTATCCGCCGGAGATTCCTCGTTGGGTACGACGGCAGCCGCGGCCGGTTTCGGTAGTTCCGTGCCCATAATCGCCGTGTATTTTTCGTCCAACTTTTCCCATACGCCTTTCAATAGTTCCAGGCGTTCGTCCAGCACCTCGGTCCAGTGATCCGCCTTCACGTTATCTAATTTCAACGCGTTCAGGCGATAGGCCATGCCGTCGAAGGTCAGGGGAATTTCCACCAGGATCAGCTTGGCGGCCAATAATTCCGCACCCTCTTCGATGTACCGGTCCAACTCGCCCAGGACCTCTCCGGCCAGGGTGACTTTGGCATGGTTGGCCGCGATCAGTTTGACGGAACCCTTCTCCGGTTCCACGAAAATCTCTTCATCTTCCAACAGCCCCTTCAGGAAACGGCAACCGTAGAGGCTCTGGCCCGGCTCCTTCAGGTCAATCAATTCCGAGGGTTCCTCTTCCAGGCCGGCATCCAGCCAGGGCGTTTTGTACTCCACTTCGACGCCGACACCCTGCAACAGGCTGAGCACGGTGCCGATAAGGCCCTTGGAGGTAGAGCCCAAATACAAAATATCGCCGTCGATGACGGCCTCGATCACCTTGGAGCGCGGCGCCGACTGACTGAGAATTTCCTGCTCGGCCAGTTCTTTCAGTTTTTTCTTTGCCTTGGGACCCACCTTACGGCCCGCGTCCAGGTCCGCCTTGATCAGCTCGCGCCAGCGTTCCTTGACCATGGTGGAATCTACCGAAATCTTGTCGATGCGCACGCGGAAGGCATAGCGACCGTGACCCGCTTCGTAAGGTTCGTCAATCTCGAACGACACAAAACCGACGCTTTCCGTGATATTGGAACCCGGCTGGATCAAACGAAAAGCGGCCGATTCAAAATCGATATCCTCTCGGCGGGAGACGATGTTGAAGCGCGTGCAAGCAATATTTCCAGATAGAAAACCCATGGATGAACCTCTCATTGAATCGATCGATCACGCCCCGGCAGGCGGCGAGCACAGATTATAACCGACGGAGGGGCGTCGGGCTTAAAGAAAAAACCCATTCGTGCACAGGTTCGAACACAAGTTGGATCAGCGGGGTCAACAGGACGCCGGCAAAGTCGTGAACATGAGGCGGTACCAACGCCCGGACTCAAATCTTCCATGGGAAGCCCGCGTCCGGTACTCGGCCGTGTCCCGGAATTGCGTTGCCGAGGTCGGCCGGCCGGCTTACAATAATCAGCTATGAAGTTTGTCTGCTTATCCGATACTCACAATCAGCACCGTTATCTGAATGTGCCCGACGGCGACGTGCTCATTCACGCCGGGGACTTCTGCGGCAAGGGCACCCTCAACGAGGCCGCCGACTTTGCCGAATGGCTGAAAACCTTGCCGCACCGGCACAAGGTGGTTATTGCGGGCAATCACGACTTTCCCTTCGAGCGCAATCCCAAGGTGGCCGAACCCCTGTTGGCGCATGTCACCTATCTGCGCGATGCGGCCGTAACCATCGAGGGTATCAAGATTTACGGTGCGCCCTGGCAGCCTTACTTCCACAGTTGGGCCTTCAACGTACATCGCGGCGAACCCATCCGCAAGAAGTGGCGGTTGATCCCGGACGATACGGATATTCTGGTGACCCACGGCCCCATGTACGGCGCCGGTGATGAAACCAGCGTGGGCAAGGCCGTCGGCTGTGAGGATCTGCGCGACGAGGTGCTCAATCGCGTTAAACCCCGCCGGCATGTCTGCGGACATATTCACGAAGGACGCGGTATCTATCAGGTTGGAGAAACCATCAGCATCAATGCGTGCAGCCTGGATGTTCGCTATCGACCCCACCCGGAAACTTCCTTCGTTTTCGAGTGGGGCCCGTAATCCGGACTGCCGGACTCAACTCTCCCCGTGAAAGGGCGCTCGGGTTGGCCGAAGGGTTGAATCTGATCGGGGTAAGGAAACCGGCCCGAAATAATACCGTTGTGCTATGATTGCCTCGCGCCGGATGACAAGGTGAGATGGTTTCTATCTTCAATGAGCCGTCCGGGTTAGCGGCCTCGTGGAAACCATTTCCTCGAATCGATAGCCGCCGGCCCGCCGTTTAAGTGTAAGACAGACCCCTCGCTCCGCTCAATCATTCAGCGGTTTAGCCGATGAGAATAAACGAATTGTAGCCTTCTGAACCGGCTTTTCCGGTTCCCCTCGTCGGCCGAAGCAAAACTATTTTCCTTTCCTTGTGCAGGAGCTTTCATGGATCAACATCATTTGCTGACGACCTTTGCCCTGGCCGCCTCGCTGGGGGTGTTTCTTCTTATTCTATCCGCGCGCATCAAGGTTTCCGCTATTGTTGTTTTGCTGATCGGCGGCATCCTGGCCGGTCCCGAGTTTCTGGGCCTTGTGCAACCCGAAACCCTCGGCCAGGGGATGAATACCATTATTTCGATTGCGGTCGGCCTGATATTATTCGAGGGCGGCTTGACGCTGGATATCAAGGGTTATCGGCAGGTCTCCGCTGAGATCTGGGGGGTTTTGACAGCCGGGGTTCTGGTTACCTGGCTTACGACCGCGGTCATTCTCAAGTTGGTTTTTCCCTTCGACTGGGCCTTTTGCCTGCTTTCCGCCAGCCTGATCATCGTGACCGGACCTACCGTCATCGGTCCCCTGCTGTCACGCATCCGCGTGCGCAAGAATCTGCATCACATCCTGCACTGGGAAGGCGTGCTCATCGATCCCATCGGCGTTTTCATCGCCCTGCTTTGCTTCGACTATTACATCAGCGCCGCGGGCGCCGAGGGAACGGTCCTGCTGGACTTCTTCCTGCGTTTTGCCGTGGGCGCGGTTCTGGGCCTCATCTTCGGCCTGCTGGTGCACGTCATCATCAAACGCAATTGGATTCAGGACGAATACCTGAATATCTTCGTGCTGGCTTGCGCTATTCTGAACTTTGCCGTGGCCGACACCATCAAGGTGGAAAGCGGCCTGTTGAGTGTGACCGTGGCCGGTCTGGTGGTGGGTTCGCTGGATACGCCCAAGCTCAGCCAGATCGTCACCTATAAGGTGGAATTGAAGGATTTCCTGATCGGCCTGCTCTTCGTCCTGCTGGCCGCCAACCTGGAACTGGTCAAGTTCACCCAATACGGCCTTGCCTTGGGCGGCGTGGTGTTGGCGGTTATGTTTGTCGTGCGCCCGATAAACATCTTCCTTTCTACCCGAAAAAGTTCCCTGCAATTTCGCGAGAAACTGTTCCTCAGTTGGATTGCTCCCCGCGGCATCGTGGCCGCCTCCATGGCGTCCCTGTTTGCCCTGGGCCTGACCAATGAGGGCAATGAACACGCGGTCTTTTTGGAGACCTTTACCTATTCGGTGATCGCCGGAACCGTGATCTTCCAGGGTTTCACCGCGGGCGCCGTGGGTCGTCTGCTGGGTGTTCTGGAACCCAAACCGACCGGCTGGATCGTGGTCGGCGCGCACGCGGTGGCGCGTAAGCTGGCTCATTTCATCGAGGACAACGGTTTCTCGGTGGTATTGATCGACAGCAACCCGCGCGAGGCCAGCCTGGCTCGACGCGAGGGCTTGATCGCCCTGTGCGTGGACGCCATGGCCATCGATCCCGAGCATTATGTGGACTTCTACGGCTGCGGCAATTTCGTGGCCCTGACCGGCAACGAGAACCTGAACCGCCTGCTGTGCCAACGCTGGGACAATCTCCTGGACGACGCCAACCTGTACCGCTGGGAAGAAGATGCGGTGGAAGAGGGGCGGGCATTGCCCTCCATGGGCACGGCCGTCTGGCACGGGCTCGCGCTGAGTTATTGGATGAGCCACGGTGAAGTAGATGCGCCGATCCGCAGCAGGTCCCTGACCGGGGGCAGTAAGGTCGACCCCGACAAGGTCCTGTTGACCCTGTACAACGGCGACATCATCATGGGCCCGCCCGAGGACCATATGCGCCCCGCCACCTTGTTGACCCTGGAGGAGCCCGAACCGGAGTCCCAGGAACCCACCCTGCCCACGCGCCCGGAATGGGTGGTCTTCAGCCAACGCCAGGATCTTAAAAGCCTGTATAGCCGCATGTTGTCGCTAACCGCGGAACAAGCGCCGCAGCTGGATCGGGACACCCTGCTCAGCGACCTGCTGACCCGTGAGGAAGAGTTCACCAGCCTGTTGGGCCACGGCATTTCCATGCCGCATGCCTACAGCCCGCATATCGAAGAGGCCCTGTTACTGGTAGCGCGCGCCAAGACCGGTATTCCCTGCAAACATACCGGCTCCGACATCGATATCGTTTTCATGTTGCTGAGTCCGCTGGACCAGCCCAGCGAGCACCTGGGCCATATCTCGCACATTGCCCGATTGATCGGTAAGGAAACCAACCGGCGCATTATCTTGGAAGCCGATACCCCCGAAGAACTGTACGAGGCCATCACCAACCATTGAAGCGATCATTTGTCATGGTATTGCTTGTGTCGATGATCGTCTTGTGGGGTGGATTCAGGGTTTGGGGGTGAATTCCGGGAAGTTGCCGCGCGGCAGGAAATGGGAGATGAAGTGCCGCAGGCGCGGCGCCTCGTAGACCATCTCCATTCCGGGCAGTAGTTCGGCATAGTCCTTGATGCGTTGAAGCACCTGGACCACGTAATCGAAATGACTTTGCGTATAGACACGGCGCGGGAAAGCCAGGCGGAGGAGCTCGTGTTCCGCGGGGACGAAATGTCCCTGGTCGTCATGTGCGCCGAACATCAAACTGCCTATTTCCACCGAACGAACGCCGCCGGCCAGGTAGAGCGCACAAGCCAGGGAGAGTCCGGGGAAATGCCCGGGCGGAATGTGGGGCAACAGGCGTGCCGCATCCACATAGACGCCGTGACCGCCGGGTGGTTCCAAAACGGGGATACCGCGATCTTCCAACTGCTCGGCCACATACTCAGCGGTGCGCAGGCGATAACGCAGGTAGTGCTCGTCCAACGCCTCGTAGAAACCCACGGCCAGGGCCGCCAAATCGCGACCGGCGAGACCGCCGTAGGTGGGAAAACCCTCGGTGAGCACCAGGGTGCCGCGCAACTGCTCGGCAAGGTCCTTATCGCGCAAGGCAAGGAACCCGCCGATATTGGCCATGCCGTCCTTTTTGGCGCTCATCAGGACGCCGTCAGTCATGGAAAACAGCTCGCGGGCGATCTCCATGGCGGTCTTGTGCGCCTGACCGGGCTCGCGCATCTTGATGAAGTAGGCATTCTCGGCAAAGCGCGCGGCGTCGATGTACAGGGGTTTGTCGTAGGGTTGGATGATCTCCTTGATCCGACGCACGTTTTCCAGGGAGACCGGTTGGCCGCCGGCGCTGTTGTTGGTAATGGTCAACAGCACGAAGGGAATGCGTTTATGCTCCCGAGCCAGGAGTTCGGCAAGGGCGTTCAGATCCATATTGCCCTTGAAGGGATGCCGCAACGCCGTATCGTGACCGATGGGATCGGGCAGGTCCAGGGCTTCCACGCCGACCGCTTCCAGATTGGCCCGGGTGGTGTCGAAGTGGGTGTTGTTGGGCACCAGTTGGCCGGCGCGGCAGATGTTGCTGAACAACAGATGCTCGGCGGCGCGGCCCTGGTGGACGGGGATGACCTCGTGCATGGTGAAGATATCGCGTACTGCGTCGCGGAAAGCATAGTAGCTGTGGCTGCCCGCGTAGGATTCATCGCCGGTCATCAAGGCGCCCCATTGATCGGTGCTCATGGCGCCGGTGCCGCTGTCGGTAAGCAGGTCGATGACCACATCGTCGGCATGCAAGAGGAATAGATTATAGTGGGCGGAGGCCAACAGCCGGCGCCGTTCATCGGCAGTGGTCAACCGGATGGGCTCCACGGTTTTGATGCGAAAGGGCTCAAAAAGTAGTTCGTGATGCACGGATCACCTCCCGTGGATGAGAAGATTCCTATCTTATCTTCTATCACAACCAACAGGGGCTGTATGACATTGGTCATACGAGGCGGTGGTTTGGTGTTACTCCATGCTCCGTTCAGGTTAGGAGACCGCTCGCGATGTGGGTTCTCTTGCCCTCTACCGCAACACCGATTGCCCTGATTTTGGTCACGCCCTCCTGGCGGAGCGCCGTCGCATAATCCCTATCGATAATTTGTTGCAAGGCATCGGCAGCGGTTTGGGCGGGGTCGCCCTCTCCGATTTTTTTGAATTCAAAGACAAAACCCGTTGCGGTTTTGTCCGTCGGGATCATGATGACATCGTAGCGGCCGTAACCCGCCTCGCGGTTGGACAAAACCCGGTAGGCGCCGCGCAAATCGACCAGCAGGCCCAACATAAAGGCGTGATAGACGCGTTCCGGCTCTTCCCCGGCCGTATCGTGATAACTGAGCACGCCCTTGACCAACTCGGCGAAATACACGGACAAGCGGTCCATGTCCTCGGCAATTAGCGCATCGAACAGGGGTTTCAGCCCGTCACCGTCCGTTTGTTCTCGCAGCCAGTCTTGGACCGTTTTGTCGAAGAAGGTGCGTACCTCCAGGTTGGGGATAACCAGATCTCCGTAGAAGCGCCCCGTGTCCATCTTCAAATTTTCCGGTTTAAGGTAACCGCTGAGAGTGAGCAGGCTCCAGACAGTAGTGCCGAACATTCGGTCCATAATGATATTTGTCTCCAATTCCTTCCGAATCGGGTCTCCGCGCAGCAGGGCTTCCAGTTCCTCGCGTTTGATGGATCGTTTGTCGACGATCAGATCATGGATCATTTGATTATCGCTGGTGTTGACCCAATAGGGTTCGGCCGTTGTACCGGGGAAGCGCGCATCGGTGGTATATTGCATGATCGACCAGGGATTGTAGACGGTATGCGGGCCGAAGCGGTACCCGTTATACCAGCAGCGCACTTCAGCCAGTCGGTCTTCCAGTTGGTAATCGCTCAGCAGGCGCTGAACCTCGGTATCGGTAAAACCGAAGTGGTTCGAGAACTCGTGGTCGAGAATGGTCCGCACGCGGAGATTGTTCAGGCCGGAGAAGATCGATTCCTTGGCCACCCGGAGGATACCGGTCAGGACGCCTTTCTTCAGGTCGGTATTGTCCTTCAAGGCCCCGCTGAGGAAGTTGCGCATGAAGCCGATGATCTCACGGTACCAGCCGTATTTGTATCCGGCGTGGATCGGCGTATCGTATTCATCGATCAGCACCATGACCTGTTTTCCGGTAGCGCGATGCAGAAGTTTCATCAGGAGCTTCAGGGATGATTCCAATGAGGCCGTCGGCGCCGCGCCGTCCATGATTTGCCGGACCTTCTGCTTCTCCAGACCGCGGGGATTCGCTTGTAGAATAGTTTTCTCATGCGCTATGAACAGGTCGGAAAGGAGATCCGCAACGGCGATTTCGAAATCTGGAAAACCGGTGGATTTGAGATCTTTCAAGGTGAGGAAAACAGTGGGATAGGCGGCGCAATGTTCCATCGCATCGGCCTGACCGTTCACGGCCAGATCCTCGAATAACGAGGCGCTGTTTTCCCCCGCATCGTTGAAAAAATAGTACAGCATGGAAAGATTCATGGTCTTTCCAAAGCGCCGGGGGCGGGGCAGGAGAATGACCTTGGCGCCGCTTCGAACGATATCCGCGATGAGCATTGACTTGTCGACATAGTAATAGCCGTCGGTGCGTAGCTCATTGAAATCGGTAATACCGATCGGTATCGGTTGCCTCATGATTGCCTCCATCGACATCATAGCAGGGTGGGCGGCAGTCGGGAGGATGATTTGTCGGAAGGTCAGGACCCCGGGAAACGGTCCTTGATCTCGTTAAACCCAACTCAGGCGGGTCAGGGTGGGGCCGGTTTCGCTGAAGAAGACCTCGGTCAGGCTGCCGTTGGCCAGACGGAAGGGCCAGCGGTTTCTCAGCGGGACGTCCAGCAGGGTGCACAATAACGCCTGGAAGGCCGAGCCGTGGCCTACCGCCAGTAGTGTGCCGCCGTCAGGCACCCCCTTTCGGCAAGTTTTCAGCCAGGCGTTCAAACGCTCGGCAACCTTATGAAGCGGCTCGCCGTCCGTGGGCGGGTGATCCGGGTTGCCGGTTTTCCAGGCGTTGAAATCTTCCGGGTAGGCTTTGATCACATCCTGGAAGACCATGGTGTCCCAACTGCCGTAGTCCTGTTCCCTCAAGCGGTCGTCGATCATGGGACGAGGGAACAAATCCTCGGCCAGCAGGAAAGCGGAATCGGCGGCGCGTTGCAGGGGGCTGGTCATAACGGCGTCGATCTTTTCGTCCCGAATGCGTTCGCGCAGGTCAAGAATCTGCTGTCTGCCTTTTTCCGTCAGGGGTTCATCGGCCAGGCCCATAAAAGCACCGCGTCGATTACCCTCGGCCTGGCCGTGGCGGACCATCAATAAACGTAATTGAAAAGGAATCATACAGCCCCGATATTTGTAGAGGTCAGCCGTTGCGACGGCGATCGGCCGTTACCGGAAGCCCGCTTTACGGCAGGTCATTATAACGCCCGCGTGTTGGATGTGCAACGCCGCCGATGCGTTGCCCGGCATTCAGCCTCAAGGACTTACAGTCCCTTCAACTCGGCCATGTCCTGGTGATCCTTGATCAGGGTGCCCAGGTAGGGCAGTTTGTCCAGCGGGCCTTTCAATGCTTCTTCGGGCACATCCGCGGCCGCTGCCAGGACCTGTAACCAGACAAAAAACTCGCCCGTGGCCGGCAGTTTGCGCAGGTTGCGCTGCCGCAACCTCATGAAACCGGCAATCGCCGTCTCCAAAAAAGCCTCGCTGAGATCCGGGTAGGCATCGCGATGACCGGCCACCGCCTCGCGCAAGAGAGGCTCGTCGAAAACGATGTGGTGGTAGACGCAACGGCGCAGGAAGGGCTCGGGCAAACGCCGCTCGCTGTTGGAGGTTATAAATACGACGGGCCGCAAGGAGTTGGGGATGGCAACCTCTTGTCCCGTCTCCAGGACGGTGAAGGCCATCTGGTCCAACTCGTGCAGCAGGTCGTTGGGGAAATCGCGGGGCGCCTTGTCAATCTCATCCACCAGCAATACCGCCGGGTAACCGTTTTCCTTACCCGCCCGCATGGCCTGCCACAGGGGACGGGCTTCCACGTAGTCTTCCTTGTTCAAGCGGGGGACGGGTTCGGCGGCGCCCGGGTCCTGGTAGATATGGGCATCGTGGAAATAACGGACCATATCGAAGTCATAGAGCAAGTCGCGCACGGTAGACGTGGAGCGGGTTTGAAAATGAAACAGTTCCAGGTTCAACTGGTGGGCCGCGTAATAGGCGGCCTGGGTTTTGCCCGTACCGGGCTCGCCGGTCAACAGCAGGGGATCGCCCACGGCAATGGCCGTATTGATGGCGTTCTGCAACGCCTCGCCGGGCCGGAAGCGAGGCGCGGACGCCTTGAAACCCGCGTCGACCCGGGCAAAGGGCCTTTGCTTCAGATGATTCCGGATGGCTTCGGTCGCCGGTTCGACGCCGTTGGCGCCTACCATTTGAAAGGGGTATCGATTCACCATGCCATTCTCCCTTTAGAAGCCGTCATCGTCATCGTCGTCATCATCGTCGGTCTCTTCGGGGCCCACATCGGGGCCGCGCAAAATCAGTTTCTCCAAGTGGGACAAAGTGGTCTCATAATGCCCGCCGGTATCTTCCAGGATTTTTTCTAACAACTTGTCCGTGGCGCCGCGTGGTACGTAGATGTTATGCGTTCGCAAAAAGTCTTCCAGGTCTCGCCGAATCAAACTATCCAATTCTCTCAGGGGACGGAACACGAGACCCTCGGGATTGATGCGATCGATGCGCTTGCGGAACTTATCCGGTTTCTTCAGCTGGAATGATAACCCGATCAAGGCAAATTGAGTCGGCGACTCCAGCAAAGGCAGGAATTTCCGACCCAGCCAGTCCAAATATAGTTCCAAACCATTTGGGCTCAGGGTTTCCCGTGAAGTTACCAGCGGGTGATTCAAGTACACCAGTGCTCGATTACCGCGCGTCTGCGTACGGATACGGGCGGGGACGGCATTCAGATCATCGACCTCGAAGGCGTCCATCATCATATCCTCAAAGGCGAAACCCGGTGATACACCTTCGTACTCCAGCGAATAAGCGGGCCAGACGGGATCGACCTGGTAGAGTTGGGCTTCTTTCAGGAAATCGCGTAATTGCAACGCCAACCGTTCACCGAAGCGCACCATGCCCTGTCCCCGCTTGCCGTACCAGAGAAAGGCAAGGCCTCGTGGTTTGCCCTCCAACAACATTTCCTGGGTCATGTGGCTGACCACACTGAATTGCTCGACCCTATCCACCTTCAATTCCCAGTGCGGATCATGTCCCCGGTTGCCGAAGCGAGGTCTGCGAAGCACCCGCTCGGCCTTCCAAGTACGGAAATGGGCATGGATCACCGGGGTAAACCAATGGGGCTTGGAAAGAGTGGCCTCCAAATCCGCCAGATGAAAAAAGTTTTGGGCAACGGCCGTACGCGGGTCTTCACCGCGCAAGAGCAGGTGATCCCAAAGGGCCGTTCCTTGGGCCCTGGCCGCGGATACGGTCACTACCGTCCGGTTGGTGATCACGGCAGGAACCCTTGTTCCCATGAGTTGCCCGGCGCCAAGCAGGCCCGCGCTGTCGCCCGAGCAACAATTGACATATACCAGCAAAGGGTTGGTCCGGGCCAGCCATTCCACTACATCTACCAGCGGTCTGGGATCGGCGCGCCGGGCACGATCTTCGAAAACAAGGTCGCAATGCGAGCGATCGCCTTTGCCGTGACCGTAAAAGTAAACCACGTCGGGTTGGAAACCGGTGCACGCCTCGCGGAACTCGTCCCAGGTACGAACCGCGCGAAACCTGCCGGCGGTTAACATTTGGGTCCCCTCCAGTAGAAGGCGCAATTCATGTTCGTGCTGCTCGGCCAGGGTCTTTGACTCGTCCACAGGATCACTTAAAACGGCAAGGGTTTTGGGATTTGGCGGCAATTCAACAGTGGATGAACTCGCGGCGTCGGAAGCGAGCGACACCGTCCAGCCTCGATTGATCAAAAACCCGCTTCTCCGTAATAACGGCCAGGGGAGGTGCTTGATGTTTTCATCTTCGGTTACGATCACCAAATGACAAGGCTCGTCGGGGAAGTCGATCAAGTCCAGGGTGCGTTTATACAATTCCCGGCCCATCAATAATTGCCCGCGCTCCTCATAGGCCTTGGCGGGGCGGTCGGGATGATGGTTCAAGAGCGCCAGTCCCAGGTCTTTCCAAGTGTATTCTTTTCCACCGAGATCCACCATGTCACCCGGCCCGATCGATAACGCGCCCGGTAAGGTCGCAGCATGGTGCGGGTCTCCACGGTGCACGCGCCCGTTGTAACGGGTTCCGTCCTTTTGGATTTCCAGATACAGAGTTTTCATACTCCGCCTTCAATTCATTGGCTTGGCTTTCAGGGAATGATTATGCTTAATAGATATTAAAAAGGCAACAAGCAATTAGCCCGGAGGGCGGCAGCACATGGACCGGGCCGACGAAAGCGGGTTCCCGAGGGTGCTTGCCTCCTCCTGGTCGGCGCACGACGCTCCGCGCAACCTCCGACTGATTTGGGGGCTTGGAACCTAATCATACCTATTGTTTCTGTTTTCGCGAAGGGGCTCGCCCCTCTGACACTGAGCCGGACTCCACTACAACCACACGAAAACCAAGGACCCAGCCCCGGCGGTCAGACTCGCCCCTGAACCGGTTCGCAGAGCGACAGATCCGGGCGGGATCGCTCCAGCTCCCGCCACGCACCACGCGTCTAAGGCCTCGGTCCGGACCTAACGGGTCTATCAACTGTCTTTGCTCATCGCTATACCAATCCCGACACCATTCCCAGACATTTCCATGCATGTCGTATAAACCCCAGGCATTCGGTTTCCGACCACCGATGGGCCGATGGCCCTCTTCCCATTTTTCACCATGCCATGCATAATCATTTAGATCAGCCTCGTCGTCACCAAAGCAAAACCGGGTCGTCGATCCTGCCCTTGCCGCATATTCCCATTGTGCTTCGGTAGGCAGATTGTATTCGTAGCCTTCAGGTAGCAGGCCACGATCACGATCGAGGCGGGTCAGCGCCCGACAAAAAGCCATCGCATCTTCCCATGATACGTTTTCAACGGGATGATCAGAGGATCGGCCTTTGAAGAAACTGGGGTTCTTTTTCATAACGGCTCCATACTGGGCTTGGGTCACCTCGTATTTGCCTATGGCAAACCGTTTGCTGATGGTGACTCCATGGAGATTTTCATCATCATCGCGGCCTTTTTCGGACTTGGGGCTACCCATCATAAATCGACCCGGGTCCAGCCAGACCACTTGCATGCGTACTTGTCCCTCGGACGTTTCTTTGTCTACGGCCTCCGGCACGGACTCAACTACGGCCACACGGAAACCAGGGTAACTGGGCCATTTTCCGGGCTCGTACCAGCGCCGGTTCGCGGAGCGGCAGTAACGGGCGGAGTTGAACCAGCCCCCGCTACGCACCACGCGTTGGAGGCCCTGGCCGGGGCCTTTCGGATCTAACATCGGTCCTTGCTCATATTCATCAAACCAATCCCAACACCACTCCACCACATTACCGTGCATGTTGTACAAACCCCAGGCATTCGGCTTCAAGCTCCCCACGGGCTGGGGACCCTTGTCAAGATCCTGACCATACCACGCGTAGTTTTTTAATTCAGCCTCGTCATCGCCAAAACAAAACCGGGTCGTCGCCCCTGCCCTTGCCGCATATTCCCATTGCGCCTCGGTAGGCAAGCTGTATTCATAACCCTCGGGTAACCGGCCAAGTTCACGGTCACGAAGGGTTAACGCTTTGCAAAAGGCCATGGCATCTTCCCAAGGTACGTTTTCAACGGGATGGTCAGGCGTCCGGTCCTTGTAGAAACTGGGGTTCTCTTTCATGACCGCTTCATATTGGGCTTGGGTCACCTCGAATTTGCCTATGGCAAACCGCTTACTGATAGTAACTTCATGGAGTTTTTCATTATCATCGCGGCCTTTTTCGGATTCGGGGCTGCCCATCATAAACCGGCCCGGTTCCAGCCAGACCACTTGCATGCGCCCTGGTCCCTCGGACGTCTCCTGTTCTAAGGCCTCCGGCTCGGACTCAACTAAGGCCACACGGAAACCAAGGTCCCCGTCCCGGTCGCCGGGCTCGGACCTGAGCCGGTACGCGACGCGGCAGTACCGGGTGGAGCTGACCCAGCCCCCGCCGCGCACCACCCGATCGAGGCCCGTGCTCGGCCCAAGCGGGTCCGTCGCCGTACCTTGCTCATACTCGCCGTACCGGTCCCTACACCACTCCAAAACATTGCCGTGCAAATCATACAAACCCCAGCCATTGGGCTTCAACGCGGCAACAGGTTGGGCTTCATCGACCCTACCATCGAACCAGTCATATTCAGCAAGCCTGACATCGTCATCGCCAAAACTGTACCTGGTCCGGGAACCCGCCCTGGCCGCGTATTCCCATTGTGCCTCGGTGGGAAGAGCATAAACCCAATCCGTGGGCAGGCGGTCTCTCTCCCGCTCTGTCAACAACCGGCAGAATTCCTCGGCATCGTTCCAGGTTACATCGGTAACCGGCGCATTGCCGGCTACCCCGTCCGGACGTTCGGCGCCTTCCATTACGGCCTCGTATTGCGCCCAGGTGACTTCGGTGGCTCCTAGATAAAAACCACGCGTTAAATGAACCTGATGAAGCACCTCATCTTGAAAACGACCTTCTTCGTTTTCAGGGCTGCCCATGAAAAAGGAACCTGAAGGTATGGTGACCAAAGGAAGCATAACCTGACGATTGATGGAGATATCTACCTTGCTATGGTCCCGGTCAATCTCAAATCTTCGGGGAAGTGACAAGCCGCTATGCGAAACGACAAGGCGGTAGCTTCCCTTTTCAACAGGCGTCCTGGAGGTCCACTCCCGGCCCCAGGTTCCCAATGGTAGCGGGCTTCCCTCTTCGAGCCGCTCCAACCGGACCTGAACCGCATCGGCCCCATTTAATTGCCAATTAATTGTATTGATCTTCTGCCAAAGCAGGTAAAAAGCCACGGCAAAAGTTATCAGAAACCCGGTAGTAAGCACTGCCAAAACCAGATGTTCCCAGCCCCGAACTTGTTCCACCGGTCGAGCGGCCAAACTCCGGTTGACCCGATTCAGGCGGTAACGAGCGCGACGCCCCAATTTCACCGAACGCAAGGGCAAATGTTCATCAGGTAGTACATCGCTCGGCGTTTTCTGAAGCGCAAAACCCTCCAATTCGGCCTTCAGCCAGGAGCCGGAAGGACCTGCGGCAATCTGGGCGAAGCGTTCCAACTCATCGGGTCGATGCTCCAGCTTTAAACGTTCAACCACGGCCTCCCAACTCAGCACGGCCAGGCAGGTTTCGTCACCCTCGGGCCGGGCTGCTTTAACTTGATCAAGGATAAAACCCAGTACCTCGATTTGCGCTGTCTCATCGCGGTGGGTCAGCCAATAAGGGCGTAAAACGGTCATACCTTCACGGCTGAAGCGGAAACCGGACGGGGTTCTTTGCGTGCCTGGGATGAGATGAAATCGATGCAGATCTTCCGGTTTAAGATGGGCATGGAAACGTTGCCGGAGTTGACCGGCTAATCCGGCGCTACAGGGCTGTAGCAAGGCGCAATCCGCGGCCCAGAGCAGGACATCGCCCAATCGGTGCTCCAAATAAAGGCTCAGGCTGGTTTCAGCTAGAAGCACAGGGGAAGGAGAATTCTCGGGTTTTTGAAGGGGGCCTTCCCCCGGGCCGCGCAGCATGGAGAAATAACCGAGACACGCCAACACACCCGCTCGGTTGGCCGGAAAGGTGGGAAAATTGGAGCCGGATTCGGCCGGCTTCAAAACGGAATGCGGTGGGTGCAACCAGGCGACACGAGGCCAAAGGGTCAGTCTTCGCCGGTTGGACGCCGCGCCGTCGGTAAACAGCAGGACGGATAAGGCCGCTTTCTCATGCTCCAGATCGGCCAATCGATAGGCCGTACCGTTGTCGGTGGCAAAGGTCGCGGGGCTGCCCTCGAATATGCCGTGAATCGCCTCGACCCCGCGTACGGTCAGGCCCGCGGCCAGTTCCCGAGGGAGCGGGGTGCGGCAGGAAGTGGGGACGCGCTCGTCTTCCAAAAGCAGCAGGGTTCTACCGGCTACCCGTTTTTGGTAGAACATGCGGGGCAAGCCGCCGTTTTGGATGGTGGCGCGCACGGTGCGGCGGGCATCCAAAATGGTTCCGCTTTCGGTGGCGGCATAGTGCCCGGCCAGATCGGCGGCGGCGTTGAGGGTTTCCTCATCCAAAAAGGCCTCGGCCTCTCCGCCGATGGAGGCAAACGAGAACCGACGTTGCGGGAGTTGGGGATCGCAGGCGGCAGGGGCATCGCGGGGGGCCCGGTTTCGCAACCGCAGCCAGGTGAAAAAGGAACCGGCGGCCGTCAGCTGGATCAGGGCGGCCCATAACCACCCGAGCCAGGGTTTGGGGATTTGCTTTACTTCTACATCAATGGAGGTGGGCAACCCCTCCCCCGCGCCCACGTTTTCGAAGACAGGATTGGGAACCGGGGGTGGAACATGTTTCGGTAACCGGCTCGTACCCTCCTCCAGTCTAAAGGTCAAGGGATTGGTGTCAACCGAGGTCTCCAAGCGGACCGTGCATTGGTAGTTATCGTAGTCGGGTGGTTCAAAGCGAACCCAGATGCGCCTGCTTTGACCCGGCTGTAGCACCACCGGGGCCCCTGTCCAGTTCGGCAAGGTAAAGGCTTTTTGATCCTCGGGCAGCAGCGTGATGCCCTCCAGGGTGAAAGGAGCGTCTCCGTCATTGCGCAACAAGGCGGAATGCACCACGGCGCTTTCTGGCTCCACAGGCAAAGAAAAGGGATGAGCCGGCGGCACTAAAACGGGTTTTGCCCTGGTCGTCGAGTCGGCAGTCTGTTCCAACCCGAACGTTGAGTCCAAAACAGGCTCAGTTGCATCCTTGGAATCCATAATAGGTTCTGTCTCAATCGTAAGTTCCTCAGGGAGTGATTGTACTATTTGCACCGGTTGCTCTGCCTCGGGAATCAACAGAAGCAGCAACAGCAGAAGGGGTGCCGATGCCAACAGCCATAAGCGCCGCTTACGCGGTGGGGGAGCCAGTCGGCCTGAACCGGCTTCGCGCCGGCCGGTTTTGGACGGGGCCGGTTGCAGCGACCGCAGGTCGCGCAGGGCTTTGGCCAGATCGACCGGGGTTAAGCGTCCGGTATCGCCCAAGCCCTCTTCGAAGAAGGTGCGGAAGCGCAGGTCGAAGACCCGTTTCTGTTCCCTGTCCTTGACCAGCAGAGCGGCCAGGGTATCGCGGACGGCGGCGAAGGACCATTTGCGGTCGGCGTGGAAAGCCAGGGCGATGCGCTGGTAATCGCGGATGCCTACCGGAATGCCGTCCGCGGCCAATCCCGCCAGGAACGCTTGGAACAGGGGAACGAAGGACATGGTGCCGGCCTCAGGCTTCGAAGGTCAGGGAAACGCCGCCCTTGGCGCCCGCCTTGCCCACCAGGAAGACCTTGCCTTCCGCGTTGATCTCCACGGTGACGGTGACCTGTTTGAGCCGGAAGCAGCCCACCTGCTTCACATCACCCAGGAATTCGGCGATGCCGCCGGTCAGTCGGTCCAGCGACGCCTTGATCACCGAGGCGTCCACATCTTTGGCGCGGGGACCGGCAACGCCTCGCGGCGACAGCATGTCACCGCCCAGGGTGGCTTCCCTTTCGGCGGGTTGATCGTCGACGAGAATGGGTATTTTGGTTGTCATGCGTTGCTCCTCGGGCCGGATGGTCGAAGTTGGTCCGGTCGCGGTGTTTTTGGAAAGTCTGTCTCATTATAACCAAATTCGCACGGGCGGGGGTATCTTCGAGACACCGTGGCAGGAGGAAGGCCGGGGAGATAAGAGAAATAAAACCGGATCAATTCACTTGATTCGCGGTCGAATCTCGTAAATATCGAGCCCAGACGCGGCGGTTATAGCTTTGCCGGTTCCGTGTTTCGCCCTATAATTCGAGTCAACTTTTAGGGGAGGCCCCACATGCATGCTGATTCCGGCCCGACCTGGCGAGGTCGTGAATTGTTTGACCGGCCGGATTGGCGGTTGGACCTGACCCCGGCTCACCTGGCCGCCCTGGAAACCGTCCCCATGGTCGAGCCCGGCGACCTCATGCAACCCGAAACCTTCGACTCCGCCCGTCTCGACCTGCCGGCAATTGACAACCTGGCCGCTTCCATTCGGCGCGGCATGTCCCGGGGGCCCGGCCTGGTTTTACTGCGCGGCCTGCCCGTCGCCCGCTTCGGCCTCGACCGGTTGCGCACGCTGTTTTGGGTCATCGCCAATCGAGTCGGCACACCCATTCCGCAAACGCCCAAGGGCGCCCTCATGTTCAGCATTCACGACGCCCAGGCCGCAAAGCGGGAAACCGCGCCGCGCTCGGCCCATTATCAGCGCAGTTTCATGACGCGCAGCAGCCTGTCCTTCCACACCGACCATTGCGACGTGATTGCCTTTCTCTGCGTGCGCCAGGCGGTTTCCGGCGGCGAAAACTATTTCGTCGCCGCTCCCACCGTTCACGACATGATCGAGCGCTACCGGCCCGATCTCCTGGAAACGCTCTACCGGCCCTTTCCCCATGCGCGCCGGGTCATGATCGACGGCCGCATTCACGACCTCTACTTACAACCGGTCTTCGGTCGGGCGGAAGGCCTGCCGGTGGTTTCCTTCCTACGGCCGCTCATCGACGCCGCCGCCGCGCAAACGCCGCTGACCGTCGGCCGGGAGGAAGCGCTCGACTTTTTCGAGGCCGCCGCCGAGTTCCCGGAACTGCATGTCGCCTTCCGCCAGGAGCCGGGAGACCTGCTGTTTGTCAACAATACGGTGATCCTGCATGCCCGCTCGGCTTTTGTGGACCATGACGACCCGTCGCAGGCTCGTAACCTCCTGCGCATGTGGCTGTCCGTGCCCGACAGCCGCACCCTGCCCGCGTCGTTTGCGCCCACCTTCGGCGATGTCACCGGCGGCGCGGTTCGCGGCGGCATTCAGCCCTGGGAAGGGGACTGAGCCGTGTGCGGCATCACCGGTCTCTTCGGCGGGCCGATCGATACGGACCTGCTGCGGCGCATGACCCGGGTTATCGAGCATCGCGGCCCGGACGATCGACAAACCGCAATGCTGGGCCTTGCCGGCTTGGGCGCCACCCGCTTGAGCCTGCTGGATCTGGAAGGCGGGGCACAGCCCATGTTCAGCGACGACGGTAAGCGCTTGCTTGCCTTCAACGGCGAGATCTACAACCACAACGAACTGCGCGCTAGGCTGATGAGAGAAGGCGATCACTTCAAGGGCCGGTCCGACACGGAAGTAGTGCTACGCGGTCTGGTTCGACACGGCCCGTCCTTCCTGGCCGAAATGGAGGGCATGTTCGCCCTGGCTTTCACCGACGGTCGCACACTAACCCTGGCCCGGGATCGCTTCGGCATGAAACCCCTGTTCTTCTACATATCGGCCGATCAGCGCCGCCTGGCTTTCGGCTCCGAGATCAAGACCATCCTGCAGGACCGCACCGTGCCGCGCCGCCTGAATCTGCACACCCTGGCCGATCACGCGGTCTTCGGCTTCCCCACGGCCGCGAATACCTACCTGGAAGGCATCACCCAACTGTTGCCCGGCCAGGTCATGCACGTCAGTTTGGACCCTGAGGAGCGCATCGTCTGCCGCTTCGACCGCATCCCCGCCGCCAGGGTAGAACCGCCGGCAAGCGAGGAAGAGGCAACCGAAAGGGTGTTGGAACTGCTGCGCCGCTCCGTGGAACAACAAATGATCGCCGACCACCCCGTGGGCGTCTTCCTATCGGGCGGCGTGGACAGTACGCTGGCAGCCGCCTTGATGCCCGAATCGGCGCCCCGGCTGACCTTCGTGATCAGCGATCGCGACGACCTGGAAGACCTCCACGCCGCCGGCCGCGTCGCCGCCGTCCTCGGTACCCAACACCAGGCGATTCGTTTGGACCACCACGACCTGTTGGCCCGCCTGCCTCAAGCCATAGCCGCCAACGAGAGCCTGACCGGACCCACCCTGGCTTTTCTGGCCGCCCCGCTCATCCGCCCCTCGGTCAAGGCCGTCCTCTGCGGCGACGGCGCCGACGAGTTGTTCCAGGGCTACCAGATCCACCTGGCCCCCGACAAATTGATCGACCGTTACCGCAAGGCAAAAACACGCCTGGCCGCACTCCCCCAAAAAATCACCGCGCCCACCTTCGAGGCCCTGCAAGCCTTGATTGACGACGACCCGGCGCACCGACCCGCCTTCGATCGCCTGCTTAAGGGTCCGCAACTGGCCGGCGCCCACCTGTGGCCCTGGGATCGGGGTTCCATGGCGGCGGGTCTCGAAGTGCGGCTCCCCTACCTGGATACTGAACTAGGGGCCCTGACCGATGTTCTACCGCCCGCCTGGTTGTGTGACGGGGGCGTCAGTAAACGCATCCTGCGCCGCCTCCTGTTCCGCGTGCTGCCCGAGGAACTCGCCGTTGAAATCGCCGAGCGCAAAAAACTGGCCGCGCCCTCCGCGCTACGTCGCAGTCGTGGTATGCTACCCAAGGCTTCCAAACGCTTTCTGCCTCCCAATCACCTGGAAGACCACCCCCTGCGACCCTTCTTTGCCCATGAATCCCAGCTGATCTATGCCGATCTCTTTGCCTACCTCTTCCTGGCCGGAGACGGCACGGTTCCCACCGGCTTCACCCTGGAGCATTGCTACGGTGACGCCTACGATCGGTTGAAAGAGGCCCTGGCGCCCATCGCCGCCGCCGTTTCCCCCTGACAGGAGTTACCATGCTGACCATGCTCTGCATTCTGTTATTCACGAAGCCCGACGCCGCCTGGCGCACCGATGTAGAAATCTACCGGCCCCTGACCCGCGATACTGTTGCCGTCAGCCCCGCCGGCGAGACCTACCTGCTGGACGTGGTCAATTGCCGCGTGATCCACCTGGACGCGGGCGGGACCCAAGTCGGCGCCATCTCCCGCAAGGGCGAGGGACCCGGCGAGTTGCAGCGGCCCAGCAAGGTCCTGTTCCGCGACGATAAGCTCTATGTCTACGAAATCGCGCCGCAGAAGATCCACGTCTTCGATCCCAAGGGTGCCTACCGCACGGTGCTGCACGTGCCCTTTCGCGGCATGACCGTCTATAAATCGGTCGCGGGCTGGGTGATGGTGGAACCCAACCTCATCGAAACCCATCCGCAGAAGGCCTTCCATTTCAATGAAGACCTGTCGGAGAAACAACCGTTGGACACGTGGCAGCGAGGTAAGCAGACCTATTTCCAGATCCGCAAACCGGGGGACCCGCCGCGCAAGGTGATTCCGGTGAACCCGGCCAACGATTTCGTCCGCCAGACGATCAGCGCGGACGGCGAACGCTTCTACCTGGGCCTGCCGGGCGAACAGCCCCAACTGGTAGTCTTGGACATCCGCAACCGCAAGCGCCTGGCCGTGCTGCCCTTCAACGCGCCGTTGATTCCCTTCAATGAGACCTGGGGTCAGGAACAACTGGCGGAGGTGCGCGAGAACGCCAAACGCGCCAACCGCCCGTTCCGCTATGGGGCGGACTTCCCGGACTTCATGCCCTTTTTCAAAGACCTGTTCATCGGCCCGGACGGCGACCTGGTCATGGTCCGCTACAGCGCCGACCCGGAGTCCAACAGCAACTACCAGGTCTTGAACCGCGACGGCAAACCCAAAAAATCCAACCTGACGGAAGCCGCCCTATACCGCGTCTTGACCTACCGGGACGATCAGGCATACGTGACCACATTAAACCCGGAAAGCGGAGCGGCAGGCATGGCCCGAGTCCCCCGCAATAAGGTAAACAACTTCCTGGCAGCCAACCCAATAGAGGAAGAAGAGTAACCACCCCGGTACGCTTAAAGGAAGCGCGAAGACACCGCCCCTGTCTCCATTCCATGGGCGGCAGGTTCTACTATCGGTTTCAACCTCTTGGGTTCAGGTTGATCAGGGGGACCAGTTTCTCCAGGGCGCCCGGGCCTCCGTGGCTGAAGCCGGTTCCTTCCGGGGTCAGGCGGAAGCCGTGGTCCGCGAAGACGGCTATGCCTTGCGACGGGTCCAAATGCTTCAAATTGCGGCAGGCTACGGCCAGTTCCGCCGCCGCTCTTTTCTCCAGGTCTTCGAAGCGGTTATCCGCCTGGTGGATCAGTTCGTCGACCGCGTCTATTTTATAAAAGGGTTTCCCCGGCCGGGCTTCGGCCAGGGCGTCGTAGAAGGCGGCCGTGTCCGTTTTGTAGCCTACCTGGGCGTAGGTGATTTCGGCCAGGGTCCAATGCGGCAGCCATTCCTCGATATGGGTTTGAATGAGAGGCAGCAGCGGCAGGCCGAAGCAGTCGAAGACCAACCACTGTCGATCCCGGTCAAGAGCGTCCATCAACGCCGGCGTGGTTTCGGGGATCCTGGTTTCGTTCAGCTTGTGGACGTAGGCGGTCCAGTAAGGTCCGGCCAGGGCGGATATCCTGGCGTGGTGACGATACAGCAGTGCCGAGGTTCGGGCCAGATCTTCCGGGCCCTCGGGAAGGGTGCGGTCCAGGTAACAGCAGGCCGCGGCGAGAACGCCTCGGGGTTTATCCGGGCGACCTTCTATTTTACCCGTGAGCACCAGTTCCAGGATGCGATCTTCCGCTTTTCGGCCCAGACCCAGTTTCTCCAGGTTTTTCAGTGTCTTGCGGTTGACGTGTTGCGGCTTGACCAGTTCCGCCATGGTTTCCTGTTCCGCCGTGGACAGGCCCTCGGGCAGCGGCGTCCCCGTTTTGAGGGCGGTCTCCAGGCTCCAAGCCAATAGCTTTTGGCTGCCGGCGGGTTGCGTTTTGCCGAACGAGATGCGCGGGCCCCAGCGCGTCAGCAGTTGTTCCAGGGCGCGTTGCAGCCCGGAACGTTCCCAGACGCGCTCCGTCAACAGGTTCAGCACCTCGTTCGGATTGACCTCGCGGAAGAGTTCGATGCCCGCCAGGTGACTGTCGAACAAGGCCAGGTCCTTGACCTCCGGCCAGGGCTTTGAATCTTCCAGGTAGGCCAGCATGCCGGGTTCGGTTTCCATGCCTTTTTCCTGCCATTGGCGCACCTGGTTCTTGACCTTTTCCTGGGCGAAGAACTCGGTCAGGCCGGTTTCTATTTCGTCCTTCAGCGCGTTCAGCCTCTCCAGTTCGGCGGCCAGAGGCGGGTCGACGCCGTTGAAGCCGCACATGCAGACGGGTTGGAACTCCAGGTTGGTCAGGCCTCGGCACATGCCGTTTTGGATGGTCCTCTGCAACCCGCTCAGTTCTTCCAAGGCAGCGCCCTGGCCCAGGTGACGACCCCTGGCTATGGCCGGCGGCGCGTAGTTCAGGTTGGGGTTCTGCTTGACGATCAGCCAGGCCTGATCGTGGGTTTTGGTGTACCAACCGCGATAGCGATGATAGATGAGGCGCACCGACTCCAGCCATTCTTCCAGGGCGTCGGTTTCGCTGAGGTCCGGCGGTTCGGCCAGGTGAGCAACGGTGACCTGGATTTCACTGTCGGGACAATGGGCCAGGGCGGGATGCGCCAGGAGATGGCGACAGCGACGCGTTTCCTTGATCAAAGATTCGAACTTGCGGGGCAGTTGCGACAATTCCCGCCAGGTGTCCAGGAAACGACCGGGGGCGCCAACCTGAAAGAGGAAGTGCTGCACGCCCTGCAATTCGTTTTCGCCCTTGTCCAGCGCGGCCCAAATGCCCAGGTGCGCCTCGATTTTCTCGCAAAGCTCCTCGGCCTCGCCCAGGTCGCGGAGATTGGCCAGGAAGCCGGACAACGCATCGCGTTCCTTGTGGGCGAACTTGCGCAGTTGTTGGGCGCACCGCCGTTGCGCCAGGACGTTGGCGCCCTTGTTGAACGAGATGCCCAGGCCCTCACAGAGGATGGTCAGGTCCAGTAATTGATTGGGCTTCAGGTGTTTCCCAGGGAGGATGCGGTCGTAGTGGATGGGCGTGGGCAGGGTCTCGTACAGGTCGCGCAGAGAGTTGCGCCCTTTCTGGATTTCAATCTCGCCTTGAACCATCAGCAGTAACAGCAACAGGTGCACCTGGTCCGCTACCAGGCCGTAGACCGGTGTGGCCAGGTGTTGGTAGATGCGCTTGGGTCCGGGCTGGTGGTCCAGCAGGGGGCGAATGAGATTGACCAGGTCGTGCTTGTCCAGTTTGGGCGAGATGCGGTAGGCCCGGCCTTTGCGGTCCATCAGTTTCATGGGCACCAGGTAGGCCTCGCGGATCAGCTTGACGAAATCGTGGGGGTCCTCGCTGCACAGGTCGCCGTGCAGGGCCTGATCCATGAACTTGCGGTAGGCTTCCTGGGGCAGGGGGCCGCTGCTGGGCGCGTAGTCCTCGAATTGAGGGAAGACATGGCGAAAGATCTGGTGGCCCAGGCGCATGACCCACTCGTTCAGCCGGCCGTTGGTCTCGCCGATCACGCGGATGCGTTCGCCGCCCGGGTTCCACAGTTCGGCCTGTTGGTAGGCGTCGCGCACCTGGGCCTGGAACAGGGCCGCCCGGCTGGGGATGCGTTCGCGCACCGCTTTTAAGACGGCCTTCGGGTGCGGGCTCTGTTCCAGCCGCAAGAGGGCGGCCAGTTCGCGCAGTTCGCCGGTCAGCTCAATGGTCTTGGGGAGCAGTTTGAAGCAGCCGATCGCTTGGGGTTGCGGTCCCCAGGGCAGGCCGATTTGCAGGGCGACACCGTCGGGTTTGGTCGGCGCCTCGTCGCCGAAAAACACGTTCAGTTCGCGGTCGTGGAAGTGCCAGCGCAGGTTGTGCTTGCGCCAGCGCCCGCGATCCAGTTGGAAGGGATCGAAGGAGGCGCCCTGCATGGTCGGCGTCAGGCTCTCCAGAAGGACCACGTCCTGGCCGTCCATTTCGGCCAGGGTACGGTTGAGCAAGACGTCCAGGGTCTCGCGACTGTCTTCCTTCAGGTCGATGCGGTAGCGGCCGGCGGTCCGGTTGATAAAGGCGCCGTGTTCGGCCAGGGCGTCGAGAATGCGGGCGATGACGGTGAAATTCTTCTGCGGGTCGATGGTCGACACCTTATAAAGCAGCCACCAGGCCGCTTCCTTCACGTCCAAACCCTCCCTGGCCGGCGATAAATGCGCCAGGATCAGCAGCTTCAGAAGGCGTTGGGCCAGGACGCGTTGTGCGGGCTTGGGGAAGATGCGCTCCATGTGTTTGCGGTAGTAGGGGAGCACCTTCTGGGCCAGGGGCAGGAACTCCGGCTGAACCTCGAACAGGTCGGCGAAATGGTCCACGATGGTATCGGGACCCAACAGGTTGCCCCAGTTCATGTCCAGAAAAGGTTCGATGCCGCGCGCCTGATCGCCGCCCAACTGCGCCATAGTAAAGCCCACGATGCCCCGCGCCTGGGAGAAGCGGTCGCGCACCTCTTCCAACAGGGTCAGGGTGGCGGGGTGGATGGGGTAGATCTCCATCAGGTCGGCGAAGTCGACCGGGCTCTCGGGGAAGGCGGCTTCCAGTTGTCCCACCAGTTTGGTCACCGCCTGGCCGTAACCTTCCTCTTTGACCAGGATGCGTTTGGCGATCAGGTCTTTGACGTGGGTGGGCGTGAGGATGAGGCGGATGGGATAGCGATCCTTGATCTTGCGGAAGAGATCGAATTCCATTTCGCCCGTATGTTCGATCTGTTCCTGAAGCGCCGCCATAATCCACAACGGTTGCTCCTGGCTCCATTCGCCCATGAATTGCAGGAAGCGGATATCCTCGTTGAAGGAGCGCTGATCGGGCTTGGCGCGCAGGAACTCGGACAGTTCGTCCAGTACCAGCAGCACGCCTTGCGGGTTGCGTTCGGCCAGGGCCCGCCAGGCATCGCGCCGGTCCGGGCTGTCCCCTTCCAGTGGCAGGGAGCGCACCACAATGGACTCCAAACTCTGGTCCGCGGAAAAGTTGAGCAGGGAGACCGGGCAGACCATGGGTTTCAGCCCGCCGATCGCACCGGCGGCCGCCTGGCGACTGAGAAAAGCCAGGAAGTGGGATTTGCCCGAACCGTAATGACCGATGAGGAAGATACCCCTGCCCTCGCGGCGCTGAAACAGGGTCTCCAAGGTCTTCAGATGGTTTTGCACCGCCTCGGTGATATAGTAATTATCGGTGATCCAACCGGACTCGTTCTCTTGAAGGTGGTCGAGTCGGACTACGGTGGGTTGTACCCTCACGTGCACGTGATCGCGAATCTTCACAATTGTCTCCCGATCCATAACATAGCCCGGAGGTAGGGGCTTGTCCAGATCTATCCCCAAGGTATTGGCGCAAAACTTCCGCAGGGCGGTCCGTCGGGACCGGCTCGACGAGGCCGCGCAGATCCTCGATCGGCTGAAAGCGGAAGCGCCGCTGGCCCTGGAGACCCGCGGCGTGGAGTTGGAATACCTGATCGAGACCCGTCAATACGACGAGGCCGAGCCCCTGGCCGATCAACTCTGTCGCATGCATCCGGAGTCCAGCCGTATCTGGTTCCTGGCCGGCAAGTGTGCCTATCGCTGCAAGCTTTACCCCAAGGCGGAACACGCGTTCCGGGAGAGTCACCGCCTGTTCCCACACAGCCGTTCGGAGCACTGGCTGGGCAAAACCCTGACGCAAATGGGAAAGTTCGACGAGGCGCGCTCCATTCTGGAAGCCATACGCACCGAGATCCCCTTTGCGGTGCGCGACCTGATCTGGTTATTCGAGCGCATGGAGGACTATCCCAAGGCCGTCGCCTGTTGCGAGGAGCTACTGAAGATGAACCCGGACGATAGCGCCGCCCGGGAACAATTGGCGCGCCTCAAAGCCAGGATTATGGCGCCCGAGGAACTGGTGGACGAATTGGACGCGTTGCAAGATTTGGGCGAGGATATTCCCACCAACCTGATGGGCGATTACCTGGCCAAACTTTTCTCCATGGGCCGAACCGAGGAGGCGCGTGCACTGGTATCGGAACATATGAACCACCCGGACAAACGCCTGCGCATGGACCTGGGCTGGAAGTGCCACCATGCGAAGGTTCACGACCTGGCTTGCGACCTGTGGCTGCCGCTTCTGCCGGAGCAGATGAACTATGTCAAGTTCGTGAACGCGCTGCAATACGACATGCGCATGTGCCGACGCCTGGAACGGCTGCTGGAAATCTACGCGGAACTGGCGCCGCGACACAAACCGTTTTACGGCCGCATCCGCAAACTGGAAAAAATGCTGGACCATTAAAACAAAGTAGGGTTGGAACCTCTACAGCTGAGATTACGCGGATTCATTGCCGAAGAATTTGCGTACGGCGAAGGGTTTCTTTTGGGTCTTCCCGGGCGCGCAAGAGACCTTGACCAGACGTACGTGCAAACGCAAGAGGAAACCTGGCAAAGGCCGACTATGGTGTCTTCCCGGGCGCGCCGGCGTCCCGCGGGCTGTAAGCGAAGCGACGAAGGAGCAAGCGCGAATTGTCAAGAGCTTTCGGAAGTAACTTTCATGCCCGGAAGAGCGATCCGCCTAATTTCGCCATGGCGAAATGAACGGCTTGCAGCCGGCGGGACGCCGGCGCTCCCGGGAAGACACCATAGTCGGCTCTTGAGGAGTGAGGATGGGCAAAGCTCCCCCCTGGGCGCGCACGCACCCCGCGTGCATTGCGTGGGAAAAACAAGGGCTAAAGGTTTAAGAAAAAGCTGCTTAAAAATTTAGAGGGATAATCCGCCTCACCTCGTGGCGAGTGGCTTGGTCTTAACTTGTAAATAGCTTTTTACTAACTTCTTAGCTCTTGTTTTTCCCACGCGATGCACGCAGGATGCGTGCGCGCCCAAGGTTTTCGCCTCGCTTCGCGTGGCGCGAATCCCGGCTTGCTCAGGGGCATATCGTTGCGTCGGCCAGGTTGACGGTGAAGAAGTCGAGGACGCTTACCGAGCCGCTGTCGGGCCAGTTTGCCGCCAGGGTGCGCAGGTCCGCCCGGCTGTTGCAACCGTCGCCGTTCAGGTCGGTGCTGATCGGGTTGACCAGGATGCGGGCCTCGGCGTTCGCTGTTTCGCCGCTGCCCGCGTCCTCGGCGGTTAGTCGCAGGGTGGACGATTGGGTGAGCAACGGCAGGGTGATCTCTTCGCCGGCGAATAGTAAACCGCTTTCCAGGATCTCCCAGGAGTAGGTCACCGCTCCCGTTGCGCAACCGCTGCCCGCGCGGAAGGTGAGCGGTTTCCGACCCTGGGCGCGTAAGGCGGGGGACACCACGGCGGCAAAGGGACCGTCGGCGACGGTTAGGGTAAACGGCAGGGAAAGGACTGTGCCGCAGGGGTTGGTCAATTCGACCCGGTACACGCCGGAATCGCTTTCGGACGCCGGGGACAGTTCAAAGCTTTCCATGGTTGCGCCCGGTATTTCCACGTCGTCCTTGAACCAACGGAAGGCATGTTCCGCCGATCCCGCAAAGGCCGCGTTCAGGGTTACCGTTTCGCCGGGACAGGCCGTGGCGTCGGCGGGAATCAGCGTAAAGCTCGGCGGACGGCAACCCAGGTCGATGCGGGCCGCGAAACCGTCGCCGAAGGAAGGCGCGTCGGGGAATGCGGCGTCCGGGGTTGCGGGAAAATCGGCCGAAAAAGTTTCGCCTACTACCACCACGTTGTCCAGGTTGTCCGGAGCGAGACCCTTGACGGCGTCGCGACCGCTGCCGCCCAGGTGATCCGCGAACGTCAGGTCGCCCGTGGTCGTGTCGAAGCGGGCCAGGAAGCCGTCGCCGTCACCCGCGTAGTCGGGTTGGAAGGCGTCGGCCGTGACCGGCAAATCCCCGTTCGTGATGCCCGCGATGATGATCCGATCCTCGCTGTCCACGCCGATGTCGCGTCCCTCCGCGTTGTCGCCGAAGAGGGTGCTGTACAGTAATAAGGTTCCGCCCAACTCGAAGCGCGCCGCGAAGGCGTCCCGCAGGCCGGTAACGGTATCGAAGGCGTTACCGGTGACAGGGAAATTCACCGAGTCGGTATAGCCGGTCACATGGGCGCGGCCGTCGCCGTCCAGGGCGATCGCGGTGGGGAAGTCGGTACCGATGCCGCCCAGGTAGGTGCTGTAATCCAATGCGTCGCCCGACAGGGAAAGGCGGGCCACGAAGATATCGTCCGCACCGTTGGGCGTTTCGTCGAAAGCGCCCGCCGTCACCGGGAAATCCGTGGAAGAGGTGGAGCCGGTGATCACGGCCCGGCCGGAGACATCCACGGCGATATCGGTGGTGTAGTCGTTGAAGCTGCCGCCCAGGTAGGTGGAGAATATCACCGTGCTGCCGTCGGGCGTGAAACCGGTGATGAAGGCGTCCAAGGGGCCGCTGAGCGCCGTGCTGAAGGCGCCGGGCGTGGTGGGGAAATCGCCGGAACCGGTGCGGCCGGTGACAAAGGCATTGCCGATCCGGTCCACGGCCAGTCCGCCGGTCAATTCGCTGCCGCTGCCGCCCAGGCGATTGGCGTAGATCAGTTGACTGCCGTCCCCGCTCAGCCTGGCCACCACCGCATCCTGGGATTGCACCGAACCGCGCGGGCCGGCGACGGGGAAATCCGGGGAGAAGGTCTCCCCCGCCACGTACACCGAGCCGTCCGGGCCGATATCCACGGCAATCCCCAGGTCCTCGCCGCTGCCGCCCAGGAAGGTGGTGTAGTCCAGGCGGTCGCCGTCGCGGGACAGGCGGCTGATAAAGATATCCCGGTCGCCGTTATGGCTTGTATCCACCGTATCGCCGGCGACGGGGAACGCGGGCGACCAGGTAGAGCCGGTCACGTAAACCCGACCGGCCGGGTCAAGCGCTACCGCTTCGGCCTCATCGGAACCGCTGCCGCCCAGGAAGGTGACGTACTCGGCGGTATCACCGGCAGGATTCAATTTGGCCAGGAAGCCCTCGTAGGCCCCGTCGAATTGCACGTCGAAGGCGCCGGCTGTCACCGGGAAGTCGGTGGAGAGCGTGTAACCCGCCACGTAGACCGCGCCGGATGCGTCCACGGCCAGGGCGCTGCCTTCCTCGGCGTTGCCGCCCGCGATGAGGGTTGCATAGGTCAGGCTGCTGCCGTCCGGCGACAGCTTCGCCGCGAAGGCCTCCCATGAGGCATTCGGCGTGCCGTCCGATGCCCTGGCATCGCCGGGAAATCCGCTGAAACCCCGGCCGGTGATGTAGGCGGCGCCGCTGCTGTCAACGGCAAGGTCGAAGCCGCGCTCCGCCGTGTTGCCGCCCACGAATGTGCTGTAGACCAGGGCCGAGCCGTCCGGGGTGAGTCGGGTGACGAAGACATCGGTAATCCCGCCGTGGTCTTCCTGCCAGGCGCCGGCCGTGGTGGGGAAACTGAATTCGGAGGTGGTGCTGCTGACGTAGACATCGCCGGTGGGTCCCAAGGCCAGGCGCGGCCGGTGGTCCATGGAACTCCTGGCCAGGAAGGTGCCGTAGACCTGGGCGGAACCGTCGGCGGATATGGCGGCGACGAAAACATCGTTGAAACTGGGAGTGGTGTCGAAGGCGCCCTTGGTGACCGGGAAGTCGAAACCGGCAATCCCGGTGATATGCGCCCGACCGTTTGCATCCACGGCGATACCCGTCCCCATGTCGGCGCCCGTGCCGCCGATAAGGGTGGCGTAGGCGAGGGCGCTGCCGTCGGCTGCCAGTTTGGCCACGAAGGGTTCCCCGGCGGCATCGCTGAGGGTTTCTTGGAAAGCGCCGGCGGTGGTGGGGAAATCGGCCGAGTAGGTGGTGCCTACCAGGAATACCTCACCCGCGTCGTTCACGTCCAGGGCGCCGGCTATTTCCTCATCGCTGCCGCCCAGGTAGGTGCTGTAACTCAACGCAAGCCCGTCCGAGGAGAGCCGGGTCACGAAGCCGTCGCCGGAGCCGCCGTAAGTGGTATCGGCCGCGCCCTTTGTGGTGGGGAAATCCGCCGAGAAGGTATGTCCGGTGATAATCAAACGGCCCTGGCCGTCCAGGGTGATGTCGGTGGGTTCCTCGTCACCAGAACCGCCCAGGTAGGTGCTCTCGATCAGTCCGGAGCCGTCGGCGTTCAAGCGGGTGATGAAGATATCGCTGCCGCCGTTCCAGCTGTCGTCGATGCCGGCGACGGTGGGGAAATCGGCCGCCCGGGTCACCCCGGCAACGTATGCGCGGCCCAGGCTGTCCACGGTCACGGCCAGGGCCTGTTCTTCACCCTCGCCGCCCGGGCCGCCCAGGTAGCCGGCCCAGGAGAAGGCGGGTTCCAGGATCAGCTCGGCCCCGCGCACCGCGTCCGGCACGTGGAAACCGATGCGGCCGTTGCCCAACAGTCGATAGCTCGCGGACACGCTTGCGCCGGTGTCGGCGCGCCTGGCCCGGAGCGGTCCCACGGTCAGGCCCTCGGCCGACAAGCCGCCGCCGTGCCGCTTGGACAGGGTATCGGACCCGGTGGTCAAGACCACATGAGCCGGATCCGCGCCTGGGGCCAGGACGATTTGACAGCTCAACCGACCTGACGATGTGCTGAAAACGATATCGATACCCGGCCAGGCGTTCGGATAAACCAATTTGCGCCATGTTTTCAAATTGCGTCGCCATTGTTCCGGCGGGCCCACCAGGTAATGGACCACATGCCCGGAAGGTTCCTCCAAGCGCCAAAAGCGCGCCGCGCCGTCGAAACCCAAACCGGCAACCATGGATCGATCTCCGAGCCTGAACGGCGCCAGGCCCCGGGAAGAAAACACCATCCGGGTCGAACCCGCATGCAAGACGGCAACGGCGTCGTCGGCAAGGAACCACCCGGAGTCAGTCGGAAGCGCAATATTCGAGGCCGAGACAGGTAAGGCAATCAACCAAATAAGAAACACACGCATAGGGAACTCCTCTTCTAGTGTGCCGGTGGATTGAAAGATCCGGTCATCGAAGGCAATCGGCAGGGAATGGTCGTCAATGGGGCTATTGTAACCCGGATAGAGAATGAAAGCCGTCATGTTTTCCGACAGCTCCCAAGTCCGACAACAAGGTTGGACCGCCGTCGCGACGAAGAAGCGGACTCGCGGCGCCTGTTTTCTGCCGCATTTTTATTTCACAACCTGAAGAATCCAGGTATAGCAAGGGCTACACTGATATATCAATTTGACTCGGAAGCCTATGTGCAGTGCTGCACATAGGCTACCTACTCAGTAAGTAGGGCATGTGCAGTACTGCACATAGGCTACCTACTCAGTAAGTAGGGCATGTGCAGTACTGCACATAGGCTACCTACTCAGTAAGTAGGGCATGTGCAGTGCTGCACATAGGCTACCTACTCAGTGGTCAGGGCATGTGCAAGGCTGCACATAGGCTGCCTACTCAGTAAGTAGGGCATATGCAACGCTGCACATAGGCTGCCTACTTAGCGGTTAAGGCATATGCAAGGCTGCCCGGTCCTCATCTTCCCGGTATCCGGCCATACGGATGCCCCTTTCCCTTTTGGCCGGCCCGCCCGGGATCGGTTTGATTCACTTCCCTCACCGTTTTCTCATATAGTCGCCGGCAAAGGAAAAGTGTAATATAGGTGCGCCCTTGCGGCGACGAGACCTCGACAGGAGACGGAACATGGAAATTTTGGGTATCGGCGCGGGTTACGTCGGCGGCCCCACGATGGCAATGATTGCGGATAAATGTCCGGAGCATCGGGTAACCGTTGTCGACATCAACGAAGAGAAGATCGCGCGCTGGAACTCGGACAACCTGCCCATCTATGAACCCGGCCTGGACGAACTGGTGCAGCGGGTGCGCGGCCGCAACTTGTTTTTCAGCACGGATGTGGATGAAGGCATCCGCCGGGCGGACATGATCTTCGTGACCGTCAACACGCCCACCAAGAGCTTCGGCTACGGCAGCGGCTACGCCTCCGACCTCCAGTACTGGGAACTGACCGCCCGCAAGATCAAGGAAAACAGCGACCGGCCCAAAATAGTCATCGAAAAGTCCACCGTGCCCGTGCGCACCGCCGCTGCCATGGAGCGGATCCTGCACTCCGAGTCAAACGGCGTCAATTTCGAGGTTCTGTCTTCGCCGGAATTCATGGCCGAGGGCACCGCCGTCCGGGATCTCAACGACCCCGACCGCGTGCTCATCGGCGGCCGTCACGATACCGAAACCGGTCGCAAGGCCATGGATGCCGTGGTCGATGTCTTCGCCAATTGGGTGCCCCGCGAGCGCATCATCTGCTCGAACATCTGGAGTGCCGAGCTTTCCAAGTTGACCGCCAACGCGTTCCTGGCTCAGCGCGTTTCCAGCATCAACGCCATCTCCGCCCTGTGCGAGAAGACCGAGGCCGATGTGAACGAAGTAGCCCTGGCCATCGGCATGGACGACCGTATCGGCAGCATGTTCCTCAAACCGTCGGTGGGCTTCGGCGGCAGCTGCTTCAAAAAGGACCTGCTCTCCCTGGTTTACCTGTGCGAATCCTACGGCTTGACGGAACAGGCCGAATACTGGCACCAGGTGGTCAAGATGAACGAACACCAGATGGAGCGCTTCGCCAAACGCGTCATCAACCAGATGTTCAACACCCTGGCCGGCAAACGCATCGTCATCATGGGTTGCGCCTTCAAGGCCGATACCGGCGATACCCGCGAATCGCCGGGCTTGACCGTGGCCCGCTACCTGCTCGATGAAAGGGCCGACCTGGTGCTGTCCGATCCCAAGGCCCTGGAAAACGCCCGTATCGACATGGCCGACGCGCCCGTGAGGTATATCGAGGACCCCTACGAGGCCGCCCAAGGCGCCCACGCCCTGGTGGTGTGCACCGAATGGGCCCAATACCGCGATCTGGACTTCGAGGCGATCTACGCCGCCATGAATAAACCGGCCTTTGTCTTCGACGGTCGCAACATTTTGAAACACGAGGAATTGTTCGAGATCGGTTTCCACGTCTTTCCCATCGGCAAGAAGGCGTTGACCCGCTTCGAAACGTCCTGAGGAGGCGCGCTTGCCCGGAAACGAGAACCTGGAAGCGGTTCGCCTGGATCGCTGGCTTTTTGCCGTTCGCATCTTCAAGACACGCACCCTGGCCGCCAAGGCCATTGACGGCGGTACGATCAAGCTGAACGGCGTTCCCGTAAAATCTCACAAAGCAGTGCGCCTGAATGACGTGATCCAGTGCAAAAGAGAGGGCCGGACGTTCGAGTACAAGGTCCTCGGCCTCCTGGAAAAGCGTGTCGGCGCCAAGGAAGCCGCGCCCTGTTACGAGGTCACCGAGGATGCCGATTTGAATCCCGAAATGCGCGAGATGATTCAACTGTACCGGGAGGTGGATCGCGCCGCGCCCAAGTCGAAAGGTCGACCTTCCAAGCGGGACCGCCGTCAAATGGAACGCTTCCGCGGTAAGGAAGATGAACTTTAAGAGGAGACAGCCATGCGCGTATTAGTGGTTGGAGGCGCCGGCTATATCGGCAGCCACGTGGTCATGGACCTGTTGGACAACGGTCACGAGGTCACCGTCTTCGATAACCTGAGCACCGGCCATGAAATCAACCTGTTTGAAGAGGCCCACTTCGTCAAGGGCGATATGTTGATCGAGGAAGACCTGGAGGGGGTGCTGAACGCGGGTGAATACGACGCTGTCATTCACCTGGCCGCGTTGAAAGCCGCCGGCGATTCGATGACCGATCCCGAGACCTACGCCCACCACAATATTTGCGGCTCCATCAACCTGCTGAACGCGGTGACGCGCCACGGTATCCGCAAGTTCGTGTTCTCGTCCACGGCCGCTGTATTCGGCGATCCCCGGTACCTGCCCGTCGATGAAAACCATCCCGTGGACCCCGCCAATTTCTACGGCTTCACCAAGCTGCAATTCGAGCGTCAGTTGGCATGGTTCGACAAACTGCGCGGCATGAAGTTCGTATCGCTGCGCTATTTCAACGCGGCCGGTTACGACCCCGACCTGCGTGTGAAGGGCCTGGAGGTCAATCCCAAAAACCTGGTGCCGGTGGTGATGGAGGTGGCCATGGGCACGCGTAAGGAACTGATGGTCTTCGGCTCCGACTTCGAAACCCGCGACGGCACCGGGATCCGCGATTATATCCACGTCAGCGACCTGGCTTCCGCCCACACCAAGGCGCTGGATTACCTGGCCGGCGGCGGCGACAGCCTGGCCGTGAACCTGGGCAGCGAAAGCGGGCACTCGGTGCTGGAGGTAGTTCAATGCGCGCGGGAAGTGACCGGCAGGGAGATTCCCTACAAGTTGGTAGACCGTCGCGAGGGCGATCCCGCCTGCCTGTACGCCACCTCGCAACACGCGCAAAAGGTGCTGAACTGGAAGCCGGTGCAATCCGACCTCAAAAGCATGATCGCTACGACGTGGAACGCCTATATCAACCAATAACCGAAAGCAACGGGGGCGATTTTGCCCCCGTTACTCCGGATTTACGGTGCGTCGGTTTCGAACATCAGGGAGATGCCGTAGTTCTCGCTGTTGTCCGGCGGATTGTCGTTCCACCGCGAGGTTGAATGCGAGTCGTCGGTTTTGTAATGCAGGCGATACTTGCCGGGCGGCAGGATGATGACATCGTCGACCAGGCGGTTCTTGTCGGCGCCGCCCGCGTGCCGTGTCTTCTTCCAGTCCATGCGCCAATAGACACGGCCGTCGTCCAGTGACGTGATCCAACCGTAGTCCACCATTTGTCCGCCCACGCCCTCGCCCAGGGCGCGAACGCGCAGGTGGGCGGTGCGATCCAGCTTGAAGTTGCGCCGGCGTAGGTCGTTGTCGGCAATTTCCAGGATCTCCACCAGCACCTTGGGTGAAGGGGGCAGTTCGTCCAGGAGTTGGAAGCGCGCCCTTTGAGCGGGTTTTTCCGTCCACAGGGTCAGGCCCCAGGCCTCGGGATCGAAGGGTTTGCCGCCTTTCCAATCGCCGTGGGCATGGGCCTTGTCGGTATGGTACACGGCCAGGTAATCGCCCTTGGGCAGGCGTACGATTTCATCGGCCAGGCGATTGCGCATGTCGCCGCCGGCGTGGTGGGTTTCGCGGTAATTCATGGACCAGACCTCGGCGCGGGTTTCGGCATCCAGGATCATGCCGCGATCGACCATGCCCTTCCTCGCCGTGCCCTCGCCCATACAGCGCACGCGCAGGTCGGTGTCGCGGGTCAAGCGAAAGGCCTGGGTCAGGGTGCTGTCGTTGCCGGCCCTGTTCATGGCCAGGACGGGTTCGGCCAGACGATAGGGACGGGTAGTGACGCGACGCGCCTGTTGTTTGTCGGCGGGCCACAGAGTGACGCCCCAGAACTGGGGATCGTCCGGCGGCAGGTCGTTCCAACCTCGCCAGGAGTGGGCGCGGTCCGATACGTAGAAGACCTTGTAGCGTCCCTTGGGCAGGTGGATGGTGCGGCGCACGCGGCGGTTTTTATCGGCGCCGCCCGCGTCTTCATCGGCGTCCATGCCCAGCGACCAGACCCGGCGGTTGTTCTCCATGTCTTGAATCCAGGCATAGTCGTGCTGACCGTCTCGCTCCGCTTCGCCCAAGGCATACAGGTCCAGGGTGGCGGCTTCCCTGAGGCAGAAGCCCTGCCAATGGGCCTGGTCATTGCCCTGGCGGATCATGGCGACGACGGCCGATTGGGTCAGCCGATCCACCTCGGCGCGGCCGTTGTCCACCTTCAGGCGGTGACCGGAGATGGTGACGGCAAGGTCTGCCTTGTGGCGTTTGCGGTAGGACACGCGCTTGCAGTTTCGGCGGCATTTAGCGGCGCCGGCATCCGGGGCAGCGGCGTAGTAGGCCTCGTAATGCCCGGCTTCCAGGTTGACGGCCTCGTCGATATTGAACGGCCCGCGATTTTGCACGGATTCGCGGGTACGCTTATAGAAGGTATGCCACACCACCTTGCGGGTGTCGCTGTCCAAAATCCAGGCGTAGAAAAGCAGGGGCGCCGCATTTCGGTCACCCTTGCAGTTGCGCACGGTGTAACCGGAAAACGAGGCGCCCTTGCCCTCGATGGTGATTCGGGTCGGTTGGTCAAGCTGGAAGCCCATGGCGGCAATGGAGCCGGGCTCCACGTTGCCGATGGTCAAGGCGTCGTCGCCGAGGATGGGTAGACAAGCGAAAAGAAGAACCGGCAGGCATTTCACATAGGTCATTTCTGTCCCTCGCAAAAATGGAATTCGGGGAGATAGGAACCTGATCTGCGCCTGGGCGCAACGATCCCCTTCAATTGTCTGGTCCGGTTGTTTCGGACTATACCAGCACCGCGGGTCGTGGTCAAAACTAAATTTGGTTGCTTCTGGAATCGGTTCGCTGACAGCAACCGGTTCAAGGTGCGGAGAAGTCTTCCCCCGTTTTCCTGGGCGGGCCGAACCGTCACCGTAAGACCGACGACATAACCGGGTTGAAAACGAAACGGGGCAACGTTCTCGGGCAGTGGTATTGTCAAAATGAAAAATACAACACGACGGCTGGGAATTGGACTTTTCGTATATGAAAAAGGAGTTTAGAGCCCAAAAATCGGGCGCTGCGAACTCACGAAGCCGTATCTATTCCCGAAATCGGCGCCGTGAGCCGTCAATTTCACAACTTTGTGCCCAGTTCAGAGCCTCCCTGGCCGGGAACTCCAGACGCGTTTCCGCGAAAAACAACCCGGGTTGATGCTTCGTTGGGCACTTTTTCGGGATTGGAACCGACTCCGGGTTGTTCAGGTAGCACCAATCCCGGGAACGGAACCGGTCTTCGACCCCGAAGACGGCCCCGTTCCCGAGAACGGAACCACCCCGACACGTGCCAACCGGTCCCGTTCTCGGGCAAAAGACCGCTCGGCGTCGATCCAAGGGCTATTTTGGACAAAAAAGTGGTGGTATTTAACCTGTATCTGGATAGTACAACCTAATGATGCGATATTTCTCAAGAACAATAGACCGGCGTGGTTTCCATGCTGAACAAAGCCGGTTCGTCGCGGTCCTCACCAGGCTGGAACCCCCGGTCCAAGGAGAGTTTCAGAAGCAAGGCAGCCTTATTCACCAAATCGCGAGGCCCGGCCGTGGAAACCACATAAAGCGGTCTTTGGGCTTACGGCCTTTGGTGCCGAGCGAAACAAACAGGCCCAGATAATTGGTGCCGGTACCTTCCACGACATTGAGAACTTGGAAGCGATTTCGTCGGCCACGCAAGGTAATCATCAGAAACCGCTGGTCGGAGGGACCCGAGCCTTCCCCTTGATCTGGAGAGAAATCACGCGGGCTGCGCCGGTTCCGGCCGGCCTTACGGTGAAGCCAACCGGCCGGCACCAACGGTGATCGCGTATGATCGGAGGGATCAAGAGGAGAAGGGAACTTCCAAGAAACAAAATGGATTACCTGACAAGATAAATCCCAAGAAGCCACTGAAATAAAAGGGATTAGCCGCAGATCGCTCAGATCTGCGCAGATCTGAGCGATCTGTGGCAAAATTTCCTCCGCTACGAACCCCAGCTCAATAGCTGATAGTCGACGCTCCTGGATCTAGCTCTTGTTTCCCGGCCATTTAGTGCGCCGCGGCGCATCACCAACTCTGTGGAGGAATGGAAGACTGAAGAGCCTTGATACCGGACGGAAATCAAATTTTGGGAGGGGTATTCTGAACATTGAATTCTCAACGAGTTACCAAACAGGAAAAATCGCCCTCCCCTGATAGGCTCCCGGTATCAACTAAAGGAACGTTTGCTGAAATCAGACAATGTTTTCATTTTGCGAGATCGCAGAGACCGCCGAGACCGCAGTGATGAACCTTGAAATCGTTGGTGAGCAAGGATTTCAAGAAGTGACGATGAAAAACTTGCTCTCTCATCGTCGTATCGTCGTCGTTTGGGGTGATAAATGGCGATAAGGGTTGTATACTTCTGATAGAATCTCAAAATAAAGCGACTCATTGGGGGTGATCAATTGAAAATCGAAGATGCTATCTCCGCTCAACTTAAGACAATGGCTGAATACTCAATCCCTCTTTATACAACTAAGGGTGAAAGAGAGCCATATAGTTATCACCTTTGCGGCACAGGAATCTTTCTAGAAGTAGAGGGTCGAATTTTTTTAATTACAGCAGCCCACGTTCTAGATGAGACAGAGTTTGAGACAATCCATGTGTTTGATCCTGAAGGAAAACCAATGTATCTAGAAGGAGATAAGTTTTGTACACCAAGAAAAGAGGGTGACACAGAGCCAATCCGCAAAGATGATCCTGTAGATGTTGGAGTTATCGAAGTACCCTGGAGTAGAGAACAAATAAGCTGCTATAAGATTTGCACTCCAAGCATGATATATGCCCACAAGCCAAAGGAAAACACCTTGTACATTTTTTCGGGTTACCCCAGCAGCAAAAACCGACCAAAGCGTAACTCTAATGTACGAAAGGTCTGTCCCTATTTCTCTATGGGTGACATTGTGAGTGACGAGAAATACAACAAGCATGAGAAGAAGGGCTACAGCAAGGTCTACAATATATTTATAAATTTCGATTCAAAGAAACTGAAGAACTTGAAAGGTGAACGAACAAACGCACCAGATCAATATGGGATGAGTGGGGGCCCGGTTTGGATTTTTGAACCAAGTAGTGTCGGCACAGATAAACAACCCATTCGACTTGCTGGGGTTGGTATTGAATGGCACAAGGGCGAAAAGGTTTTGATAGGAACTAGCATTATAGCAGCAATGGAAATTCTTAGAAAAGGGCCTTTAAAAGAAGGTTGAAAGCTCACGAACACATTGCGAGAGGCTCTCAAGTTCTATCTTTTAAATGTTTCTCGATATATTCCTCAACATCCGCCTTGAGCTAGATCACCTTCCTATGCATCACGAAATAGCGGGACCCTTTTCTGAGTCGCCTGGCTTCTTGGAGCCATCGCTTAGCGTTAACACCCAGTTGTTGAGACTCTTATGTGGCTATGGTTCAGCCAAGTCACCAGTTGGTGTAAATGTGTATCCTTTGACTCTATTATCGCTCTCACATCTCATATGTATTAGATAAAAGCCGTCAAGGTCTAATAAATGAATTATATGACTATTGAGTAAACCCATGATCTCGTTTACCCATATGGGTAGCTGTTTTTCATAGTACTCAAGGTCTACACCAGAACCGAACGGGTTCTTAGTGTGTAGCAGCTTACTGCATTTTTCGTAAACCTTAGGAAACTTATCTCTCTTCAAAAAGCCAGTTGTCTTTTTTTAAAGGCTACTTTTGAATTCTTTTGAAGGCTCCTCTATTATAGGAACAGGATAGAACTCTGGATTCAATCCTTCAATATCTCTCAATATTCGACTTGCATGATAAAACTTATGAAACTTAACACCATGTTTCTCAAATTGCTCTTTATTAAGAACAAGAGAACCTAAGGCAATTGACTCAAGAATTTTCCTTATCTGCAAACACAGTGACTCAATGGTTGTTATTCTATATATAGCTGACCATTCTTTTTGGTAAAACGATTGAACCACATGAATTCGACACTTAACCTCCTCCATGAAACCTAAATATCGTTCTATATTACTCATTAGAAATAACTCCCTTTTGTAATTTTTTCTGGAAAATAAAGCTAAAGCACGGCAGTGTTTGTTCATACTTGGGGCTTCGTCCCTTATCTCTAGAGATTTTAACCCAAGATGAAAGGAAGCAACAGCTGAGTGTAAAGGTTCTACCTGCTTTTCGTAGTCATTTGGTCAGGCAACAAATGGGCATCAATGGGACAAGTTGGTCAATTTGAGTGGCATCTTGCCCTAAATTCGGTAAACGGTCGTCCCATTAGCGATACGGTGAGACAGTACCAACTCCGCACCATCATCCAGCAAACGGTCCTTTCCTGACATAATCAAGAGGTTCAATCAGTCAACCCTTAACGCTTGAGAAAACTGACCCACTTGTGCTGGGAAAAACTGACCCACCGAGTGCGCACTTGTTCCGGTCTCTACCCATGGGGGGCGTGTGGTTCAAAACTTCGCGCAGTATGTGG
>JASJCB010000357.1 GCA_030066195.1 Acidobacteriota bacterium | reverse complement strand
GGAGATCGCAGACCCAAGGAAATTTGGGCCGGCGCCCCCGCCCCCTCCGGCGTTTTTCCGTGGCGTAAAAAACGGCCGGAGGTGCTCCTTGCTCGCTACTTTATTTCAACACTTCATCACCCAACATCGCCTCGATCTCCAATCGCGTGAAACCTTCGATGCCTGTTTCGCGGCCTTGATGCAAACGGCCCCGCCCGAGTTCGACCTGGAAGACGGTCTTGAAAGGGTGGGTCAATTGGAGCGATTGGACCCGGTTCGGACCGAGCAGTTGATCGCCGATTTCATTGCCTTGACCGATGGTTCCGGGCGGCATGTGGATGAAGCGCCCGCCGCCTTGATTCGCGCCGGCAACCTGGACCTGACCGACCCTGCCGATTTCAGCGCCGCCGCTTGCTGCCTGGATCGGCTCCTGCCCTATTATGCCGAAGTCAAATCGTTGGACTACATGGTCCGCGATCGAGAAAAAGCCGTGGGCTCCGTGGTCAGCGATCCCAACGTGCGAGTTTGGTCCAGCCCGCCCGCGGCCCGGGAGAACGAGTTTATCTGTCTCTGCGAGTTCAATGGGGACGGCTATCTAGTGCTTTCTTGTGAACCGGGAGGTGCCTGATGATGGGACGCCCGCGCAAGTACGGTTATCTCATGGACCATCTTGAGGATCAGGTCCTGTACTCACCCGGCGCCATTGCCCTATTGGCCCGAGAAAAAGGTCATTTGTCATCCGACGACAAGAAATGCCTTCGGCAACGTCGTCGGATTCGTCATACCCTGGCCAGGTTCGCGAAAAACCATGCGTTCCCTCCGGCGCATGGAGCCGTGAAGATCCGAGGCCAGAGGGAAACGGACGGTTGGACCGGTCTTCATTGGAAACAAACCTACGGCCGAACCGGGGAGGTGTCTTCATGACGGCACTGCTGATCCTGATGCTTCTCCTGCAACCGTTTGCGGTGGTCCTGGTACTGGTTTTGGCGGTTGACCGCCGAGGGAGCCGTCATGCATCGTCCTGATCCCTTCGGACCCGCCCGCGTCCATCTCTACCCACGCCTGGCATTGCTCGGCGACACCAGAGCCCGCCTGGCGAAGATCTTATCGGTTGCGATCATGACCCGTCGGTTGTTCAGTGCTGAGACCACCCACGAAGGCAAAACCGGGGATGCCACGACTTATCGGCATCGCCTGGACATAGTTGAGTAAGCGCATTAAATCAAAGATATTTAGCCGCAGATCTCTAAGATCTTCACAGATAAAGACATACCTTTGTTTCTGGTCTTCTTGGTCCCATGGTCACGGTGTTCTCGGCCGCCCGGCAGGGATGAGAAATTTGTCTTTTCTGCGAAGATTTGTGAGATCAGTGGCTGTTTTTCTTCAATTGTCAGTTCTTCGGGATGGAATCCGGCATGACCGAGACACCTTTGACGGTGGTGGTTCGCGATCCGGGATGGGGCATTCGACGGTGATCAGGGTGTTCCTCCCAGTGACCGTTGCCTGATTTTTCGTGATGTTACGGTGAGGGTTCGGCCCGTCCAGGAAAATAGCCGCCTTGGGGAAAATCATCGACAAAAAATTGTCGATGATTTTATGTATGCCTGGGAATCAACCGCGGAGGGCGCAAAGACCGCAGAGCGTGGTGGAGACGACCTCCGTGCTCTCTTTCTGCCTCTGGGGCCTCTCCAAGGTTGGGGTAAGGCATGATGCGTAATTCTGCCAACAGACCGCGAAACTCTCTTTGAATTCGCTGGTAACGTTTTTCGAGTCGGGACATGGCACTTTTCGGCCCCTGCTTTAGATAACCAAAATTGGCAAGGAGGGGTTTAAGTATCTTGTCCCGAAGTGCAATATGGCCGGCCATGATTCTTATCCCCTTTGCCAGGGGCATGTAAATCCGAGACCCTTTCAATTTGGTGATCAGTCCCTTTGCTCGAAGTTTCCTTAAATCATAGGCAGCCATACGCACTGTATAGGTGATCCCAGACAACATCCGGTCGACTCTTTGGGCTAGATCTGAAACCTTGAAACCGCTTGGACGAACGCTCAATTGGATGATTGCTTTGAAAACACTTTGAATGCGGGGCTTGTTGAGGTCCAGCCCCCCGAGACGTACCTTACCCAGAACGGCAGGTTGGGATAACTCCTCTAACGTGTTGTTGTCAATCAAGGAAATATCGCTGCAATGGAGATGCTTGAGAAAACGATCGACCACACCTTTTAGCTGCGAGACGATGAACGGAAAATTGATGAGCCAACCCCGCAAACGGCGTGAGAACCTCCCCGCCATACGCATCAGGTGGGTATCATCCAAGTTGTCGTCCCCACAATTGGGGAGGGAACGCCACCAGTTCCTGAACCCTCCAGGACTGCAGCATTGCCGGCAATAACCATTGAGTACAATCCGATCAACAGAATCGTAACTATCGGTAAGAAGCTCGTCGTAAAAACTGGTGAAAGGATCTTTCTCTTTCATCGTCCCCTCCTAGCACCCTCACCGTAAAATATAGGAAGAGTCAACTATCGACTGCAAAGACCGCCGGAAATTGCATTCAAGGAGTGTTTATGTATATCAATCAACTCACCAAGAAAGTCATTGGCCTGGCCATCAAGGTTCATCGTAAATTGGGTCCCGGCTTCTTGGAATCTGTCTATAAAGCTGCTCTGGCTTATGAGCTCAGTCAGGCTGGAATTCCCTTTGAGAAGGAAAAAGAGATGCCGGTTCCTTACGGATCGATCATTCTCCAAGTTGGCTTCAGATGCGATTTCCTCATCGAGAGCCAACTCATCGTAGAATGTAAGGCCGTCAAGCAGTTGCACCCAATTGACCATGCTCAAACATTGAATTACCTCAAATCCTCAAACCTGCAAGTCGGCCTTCTGTTCAACTTTCATGTCATGAAATTGGTTGATGGTGGCTTAAAGCGAATTGTCAACGGCTTCGACGGTTAAACACGGTTAAACCCTCTTCCCCTCTGCGGTCTCCGCGTCCTCCGCGGTTAAATCTTTCCAACTGCCCCAACGGGGTCCCTTCTGCTGGGCTTGTCCCAGCCGAAGCTTAGCCGCCTTGGCGGCTGAACTAACTAATTTTGAGTCAAGTTTTGAAAATAGAGGCACCCTTCGGTTAAGACCCCATTTGTCAAGCTGTCATGCGGGCCTCAAGCAAAAGTAGATCAAGCCCCTTCTCAAGGCTCCTCAGCCCCCTTGGCACCTTACCGGGTGGTGCCTCAGAGCTGTTGGGGCCCCTACAAGATAAAGCAGGGCGGAAGACCCGGGCATAAATCTTGGTGAAAAAGGCGCCAACCTTGATCCCTTTGTTGGTGACCTGATAACGAAGCGATCCATCAATTCTTTCGATGAGACCATGGAGCGGTAATCGCCTGAGATCATAAGTCATTCTTCCCGGCTTGTATTCGGCTGGGTCCTTGCCCAGTAGTTGTGCGGTACACAGACGCAAATCACGATTGCGGAAACCGTTGGGAAGTGTGAAAAACAAACATAGGGCGTTCATCAGCGCCATGACGCGCTCATCGCCGAAACGCATTGCCGAAGCACGTTGTTCATTGACGATGGTTGGAGAGGTTACAGAAGAAAAGACGGATTCACCGATCATACAGTCATGGCTGAGTTTTTCGACGTTCAAGAGACGTCGGTTGGCTTGAAAACCGATCTTCCTCAGTTGAGGAAGGTTGCACAGCCGCCGACCAATGCCAAAGTCCTTGGTGTTGTTGATCACCGTTTCCGTTCGCAGTGCCCGCCCTTCTTTGAAGTATTGTTTGATCCAGGACCATTTGTAATACACATTGAGGGAGGGCAGTACCCCTTGCGTGATGATCCGTGTCTTGAATTGAGAGGGTGTCCTTTTGGTAATCCGCCGATCAAAGATCAACTGGACATTTTCAGGTCTTCCCAAGTCGAGATGATCCCGGATGATTTCCTCGAACAGTTGTCGGCCTGCCATGGGACGATCGAATACCTGGGTAAGGGCAAATTCCGCTTGGACGATGGACAAGTTGTAGTAATACCCACATCTCTGGATTTCTTTGGAGAAGGGCTGTGGTAGTCTCTCCAGCCATTTGTGGAAGACTGCTTCGATTTTCTCTTCATCGAGTTCCTGACAGAGTTCCTGTAAGCGCTCCGGGTCGTCACAACTGAGGATGCCGTTGTCCAATGCTTCATAGGCGATGCCTTCCTTTTCCAGTTGCTTCTTCAACCATTCATGACCATTGAGACAGACCTTTACGCCATAAGGAAAATAGGAGCAGAATTTGATGAACATCGGGCCGAAGTCCTCATCAACCAGGTAGAAATAGTAATGATTGGGCATCGCCGTCCCACGCGCGACCCAAGGATATCGCTCCCCTGTTTTGGTTCGACGGGATTCAGTCCTGAAAACCGATGCCTTCTCTTGGGCCTTGCCGATAAAGAGAATCCCCTCCTTGTCATGAAAACACTTCAACTTCTCTTGGGTGATCTCATCTTTACGCTGCTTTCGGTTGAACCTTATGATCTCCAGACCCTTGTCTTTGGCAAATTGTTCGATACCCTTGACGAAGTTCCTGGTTATGTCCGCAACCGATGTGGTGGAAACGATTGGCATGCCAAGGATCTCCCGGACGAAGCGGGCAAACATTCCCGGCGCCTGCAATCCTGGGATATAGCCGTTGAGGTAGAGGCGGTCGATCTGTTCTACTTCCAGGGCGACATGGTTTTTCAGGATTTCGCCAACGGTTTTTGCTACCATAATACTGCCTCCAGGATGCACGGCTAACAACGCCAACAACCGATGATCGGTAAATATTGGGTAATTAACTTTATCCTACAGCAATCCTGGAGGCTTTTCTTATCTTCTGTGGGATCGAATGCACACCTCGACAGGCTGGGAAGATCCCGCTAGGTAAGGACGCGGAGTTGAAAGGGAAAATCTACGGCGGTCTGGAGACCGTCATCAACTTCTTTACCCATCCCAAGATCATGCGCACCTTTGCGCCGTCGATGGTGACCTACTTCGACCATCAACTAAACCCGGAGAAGAACCGGCGCACCTTGTTCCCGTCTTTCGATTTCCTTATGTCGGAGGGGAAGTGGCTGTGTGTCGGGATACCCAAGGCTACCTATCATCGTGCGACCGACATTATCTGTACCCTGCTCAAACAGCAGTTCCAATGTACGGCCCTGCAACGGACCAGTCCGGCCAAACGCCGGCTGCACCCGGAGTATAACTTTGACCGCATGATCGCGTTGATGATCGACGAATACCACATCTTCGCGACCGTCGGCGATACCCAGGATTGCGACAACAACTTCTTCAGTTTGAACCGACAGTCCAAGGTCTTCGCCATTCTGGCGACCCAAACCATCGAAAACCTGAAGGGAAAATTCAAGTCCGCGGAATACACCAGTCAACTGCTCGGGTGTTGCCGCAACAAGGTCTTTCTGGGGGTCGAGGATATTGAAACGGCCGAATATGCGTCCAAGATGGTGGGCGAGGGGCTGGTCTACCGCGTCAGTAAATCACTCGGTGAAAACCAGTCCGATGCGCCCTACAGTGTCTTTGCCGGAGGCTATGCCTCGGAAGAGGCCGGGCTGAACCAAAGCCTCAGTTTCAACCAACAGGTTGATCGCATCCTCCGGCCCAAGTTTTTCCTGGAGTTGCGTTCCTTTTCCGGCGTGGCGGTCTGTTACGACGGTGACCAGCGGTTCATCGTGCGGCTCTACCTCAAACCCTACTGGCGTGATCCCACCGAGGCATTTCATTGGCAGGTGGCCCAAGGCATTTTGTCCAAGACCAATAAAGTTGTAGGAGGCATGATGAACATCGTTGCGTGGATCAAAAACCGGTTCCGGCGGAAACCCGAGCACCATGATCCGCCGAGGGATCGAACCCGGTACCTGATCGGGGCGGGATGCATGGTCGCCCTGGTCCTTTTGAGCCGGCTGTTCCCGGTGACCCAAACGCCGACCTATGTCGCCCTGATCATCGACGGACGCCACTATTTCTTGGAATATGCCGCCCGCAAGGGGCAACTCAGGCAAGGCTTGCGGTATCGACCCACCCTGGCCGAGAACAGCGGCATGTTCTTCGATCTGGGCGAAACCCGACCGGTCACGGTCACCATGGACGGGGTCAATTTCCCGCTGACAGTCATCACATTGACCGAGCAACTGCAAGTGTTGGAGGTGACCCATCTCCAACCCAAGGCGCGGTACGCATTCTGCCAGCCGTGCCGCTACATGGTCGAAATACTTGTACGGCAGGGGTTACAGCCCGGTGATTACCTGGCGACCTTCACCCCGGATGCGGCAGTCAACGTTTCGTTGATCCCGTTGCCGGTGCGGGAGGTCTTTTGATGCTGGAAACCATCATGCGTGGTTTGACCGAGAAGGATCAGGAGCTTTACCGATTATTGGCGCCTATGATCCAACCGATCCTGGCGCCGTTGGCCGATCCGGCGGTCAGCGAGATCTTTATCTATCGACCGGAACGCATCGTCTGTCGTGTCCGAGGGGTTGATCGGGAGCTTCCGGGCCGCTTCAAGGTAGAAACCCTCCGCCGCCTGATCCAACAACTCGGAACCTTCAACGGTCGAAGAATCGGCTTCGGCAAAGGACATACGCCGATTCTGGAAGGGACCCTACCTTGCGGCAGCAGGGTTTCCGGGGTGCTCAAAGGGGTCAATGCCGATGCCGACGCGCTGACCATCCGCAAGCACACCCATGCCATGCTCTCGCCCCAGGATTTGATTGACCTGGGATCGATCACTCCGGAAGCCCTCGCCTGGCTACGTCGTGCGATCGAGGCGGATCAGTCGATCCTGATTTCCGGGGCGACCGATAGCGGCAAAACAACCTTCCTCAACGTCCTGGCCCAATGCCTCCCGGATGAACACCGCATCCTGGTTTGCGAGGATACGCCGGAACTCCAGATCGACAAACCGAACGTCGTCCGCTTCCGCACCGACCCCCACAGCGGGATTGGCTTTTTGGAGCTGCTGGACCCTGTGCATGCGGCAATCGGGCGACCACATCATCTTCGGTGAGATTCGGGCGAGTCAGCAAACCCGAGACGGAACCGCCGGCAGTCCCGCTTTTCCCTTTGTCATGGCGCTCAATTCGGGCCATCGGGCAAGCATGACCACCATCCATGCCAATGGCGGGCGGGAGAGCCTCGAAAAGTTCGTCAATTATTGTTTCTTCAGCGGTCCCACCGTTCCTGAGCGCGTGTTTCGCGCGGCGGTTGCCGAAGCCTTTGGGGTGGTCGTCCAGTTGAAAAAAGAACCGGGCACCCATCGCAAGGGCGTTCATGCCATCCACCGCGTGGCGGGTCTCGATGCTTCAGGGGCGTTTATATTGGTTACCTTTAACGAAAAGGCGCTTCTCGACCTGATCGGTCACCTGAATCCGGGCTTTGGCCGGACAAACGGATGGTTCCATCGCCGTTAATAGGAAAATGATGATAGGCTCGCAAACGGCCCATGGCCACTTTGACCCGTTTTTGTGCATGCTTGACGATTGGCAATAAACCGTTG
>JASJCB010000053.1 GCA_030066195.1 Acidobacteriota bacterium | reverse complement strand
ACGATTCTCTGAACGCCGGCGGCATGGGGTAGGATCACCAACAGGTCGGTCCGGCCGCGACCCAGCCCGTATTCGCGCTCTACGCGACCGCCGCATAGGACCACGCTTTGTGGAAAGCTTTCGGGCCGTTGTGTGTAACCGCTGCGCAATTGGCGCAAAACGGAGACCAGCGTATCACCGACTAAAGCATCGATTTCATCAATCAGTAGAATCAGGGGTTTCCGATTGTCGACCGACCAGGCCCGTAACATGGCGTAAAGCATTGTATTGGCATTTTCCTCAGCCAGGACGGCCGCACGATGCTCCTTGATGAAATCATCCTTTAAATATTCCCGCGCGTGTGATGCAAGCTGGGACAAGACAGCTTCCATGCCGGAACGCACGTCTTCCCGCGCGGTCTGTCCTGCTTCCACATTGACATACAGGCATCGGTACTGACCCCGGGCGTTGATGTGATGCATCAAGGCGAGCAGGACGGAGGTCTTCCCGGTCTGACGCGGCGCACGCAGGACAAAAAACTTTTCCTGATGAATCAGGTTCATGATTTTCGGGAGATCGATCCGTCCCAAAGGAGGCAGGCAATAGTGCTTTTCAGGTATAACCGGTCCGGCCGTATTGAAGAATTTCATGACGCCCTCTCATTCATGTCGAGCCTATCACAACTCCCACGGGAGAGGTCCGGCGTTACAGACACGCAACCCAAACCGCGCCCGGGGTTTCCGCCTCGCCCGGAGGACGATTCTCGGCTTGCATGCCCAGGGGGGTGCAACCCCCTGGGCGCGCACGCATCCTGCGTGCTCTTCCCTGGGACGGGCGAAAGTTATCGCGTTAATTTAAAACAACTTAAAAACTCAGGCACACGATCTGCCCGGCCTTACCTGGGGACGAGGCAGATTGCTTTTAAGGTGTTGAAATCAAACCGGAAAAACAGGCTCAGCCCATGAAAATGCACGCTGGAAGCGTGCGCGCCCAGGGTTTCCGCCTCGCCTCGCCCGGGGGGCGATTCTCGGCTTGCATGCCCGGGGTTTCGTGAGCAAACAAGCCCGCGAGGATAAAAATTTACAGATACCTCACAAACCGATAAAATAGTCACTGTAGCTATTTTCCCGTGCATCCAGGCCAGGGACGCTCCGGTTCTGGAATTAAAACGTCTGCCCGGATCTTTTTGCAACTTTACACACCTGCCCATCCTGAAGGGCGATGATGTGCTGAAACAAGCCGTTGCCGACGGTGTGCGAGCCGGTCAGTTCGCGCTCTGTCAGGGGACGGGGTCGGTGGATGCCCGTTCAACATCTACCGCACCGATGAGGATTTGAAAATAGAGAGTTAGGGGCGATCATGGAAAAGCAGGCGCACGCCATACTGAACAAATATCTGGCCTCCGAACCGGGCCGGTCGCTTTCCCTGCCGGATCCGGCCGAATTGAACCGGCAGCGCGACAACTTCCTGGCGCTCTTCGGGCCGGAGCGACTGGCATCCCTGAGCGGGCCGGAATTATTGCGAAAACTGCCTTACAATATAACCGAAGACCAACCGATGGATTACTGGTTGGAGTTCAAAAACGACGATACCTTCAATTACCAACTCTTCGGCAGTATTTCGGGCGGGTCATCCAAGAAATTCGGCGTTTGGCAGGAAAAGGCCGGCGGTACCTGGCAGGCCAAACAGGAAGGTTCGCACAAGCCCAAAACCATTTCGGAAGACGAGGCGCTGGAAGCTCTTAAATCCAGGCGTGATGAAATCCTGAGCGCGGTGCGGGCGGTTGAGCCGTTCCAAAAAGTGTCGGTAAACGAGATCGACCCGACCGAATTCCAGAAGGCGGTGGAGACAGCGGCGCCTCAATGGCATCACAGCGTGTGGTTGCATAAGTACCTGCATTTGTATTGCCCGGAACGGGTGACCTGGAACGCGACCCTACGCTATTTGCAGGCACACCTTTACCGCGTGGGGGTGGTACCCATAACAGCGGGGCCCTATGCGCTGGATATCCAAAGTATTCAATTTTGGAACAGCTTGCCGGCCCCGGCCGATGTTCCCGAACCATTGCGCTACCGGTTGGGCAAGGACCTGGCGCCCAGGGATCATTGGGGCCTGGGCCTTGGGGGCGCCATTTCCGCGTGGAAGGAAATGTTGGCGCAGGAGTGCCTGTCATTGGGGCCGGATAAGATAGGCGATCTTTCCGAGGTGCTCTCACTCAGCAAAAAACGGGATATCAGCCTGGCTGTCGACACCTTGTTTCAAGAAGTAGGGCTCCACCATCAGGATACCGATCGCCGCAATTTGGTCGAGCTGGTCTACCGCCTCAAGGAAGGCAGTCTGGTCGCCTTGTTTTCCGATAGGGCGACGGTGGTGGCGGTCGGAGAAGTGACGGGCGCTTACCGCTATCGACCCGGCGGAACGCGGCCCCATCAGGTTCCGGTTCGCTGGTATCATACCGAACCGTTTGAAACCGGTTCCTCCGTGAATATAGAAACCAACCTGCGCAAATTGGACCCGACCGAACCGGTGGTGGCCGATATCGAAAGTTTCCTGCTGGGTATCGGCGTGGGACCCTGGCCGAATTTCAACCTCGCCGTCGGGAACCGGGCCGATGCCGGCCGGGTGCGGCAGGACGCCGATCGTGGAAGTATCGAAGCTCCGCACGAGCCGCTGCTCCCCTTGGAGGGTATCGCCCGCCAGGTGGTGGAAATGCTGGAACGCAAACGCCAGGTCATTCTTTACGGCCCGCCGGGAACCGGTAAAACCTACCACGCGGAGAATATTGCCCTGGAGGTGGTGGCGCGGCAGAACTATCGCTGCCTGCCGTCCCAACTCTCCGACCGGAAGCGCGACCAAATCTACGGTCGGACCGGCGGCGATCCCTTTATTACCACGACCACCTTCCACCCCATGTATTCCTATGAGGACTTCATCGAGGGTTACCGGCCCGACGGAAATGGATTCAAGCTGGACGACGGCATATTCAAGAGAATGGTCATTGCCGCGCGGGCAAAGCCGGATCGGCGATTCGTGCTGATTATCGACGAGATCAATCGCGGCAACATCCCCAAGATCTTCGGCGAACTGATCACCCTTCTGGAGGTTTCCAAGCGTGGCAAGACAAGCGCCTGGTTACCGCTTTCCAAGAAACCCTTTACCGTTCCGGACAACTTGCTGATTATCGGCACCATGAACACGGCCGATCGATCGATTCTTTTGCTGGACACGGCCTTGCGGCGTCGTTTCGCGTTCAAGGAATTGATGCCGGAGCCGAACCTGTTGCGCGGCGGCGCCATCGGCGACATCACGCTGGGCAGTTGGTTGCGGGCGCTGAATCGGCGGATTGTGGAGCAATTGGGCCGTGACGGACGCAACCTGCAAGTGGGCCATGCCTACCTGATGCCGGGTGGAAAGCCCGCCGCGACGGCGGCCCGTATCGGTGAAATCGTTCGTGACGAGTTGTGGCCGTTACTGCAGGAGTATTGCTACGAGGATCCGAACAAGCTTGCCAATATTCTCGCGGCGGATAAGGGCGGTATTTATAATCGCGAAACCGCCGACCTGCGGTTCGATTTGTTCGAAGCGAATCGAGAAAGCGATCTCGTTGCCGCCCTGAAAGCGATTGTGACACCGGACGATAAAAAGCACGAAGCGGTGCTGGGTGAAGATGCGGGAGATGACGAAGACATGGAAGAGGATGCGGACGGGGAGCTTGAATGACAAGCCGCCCTACTTTGCGCATCAATGAATGGACGAAGGTCTCCCCCGCCGGGGTCGGCGACGGGGCCGTGTTGCGCGGCCTGCGACTGACAGCCGCCGATCGGGAGCTACTGGCGGAGTTGGACAAGCAGTCGCTTCGCTGTACCGAACTTCGAACCGGGTTGAAAGTGTCGATTCGCCAACATGTGGGTACGGTGACGCTCAGCGGGCTTCGCATTGTCATCATGCCGAAGATTCCCCTCGACCATCTCATGGCCATGATCGCCTATGCCTTCGATCTGACCCAAATCACCGTGACCGAAACACGCACGGATTATGCTTCCGGCGAAGAGGGCCTGATCGACCTGCTGGGCCTGTCCCTGCTCAGGTCGGTGGAGCGGATTGCCCGAGGCGGGTTGCTGCCAACCTATCGACGCGTGACCGAGGATCTGGCAACGCCTCGCGGACGCTTGGATATGAGGCATATTGCGACGCATCCACGCGGTGCTGTACTGCGCTGCACCTATGATCACCTCACGGTCGATCATCCGCTTAACCAGGTGATTGCCGCCGGGTTGCGTTTTGCGTCCGTGATGATGCAATCACCTGACCTCCGGTTGGATCTGGCGCGTGCGGCCGATCGGTTTTTCGGCGACATTTCGCGTTGTCCCCTGGACGCCGAAACCATTCGTGCGGCTGTCCGGGCGTTGGACCGGCGTTCCAGCCATTACCGCACCGCACTCTCGCTGATCGCATTGATTCACCAGGGGGCCAGGTTGGGTGATCACCAGGAGAGCGGGGAGATGCCCCTGTCGAGCTTTCTTCTGGACATGAACAAGGTTTTCGAGCGGTTTCTGGAACGTCATTTTCGCGAATCGGTTCCCGATTACATCGAGATCAGCGCCCAAGATAATCGCTCCGATGTATTCAGCTACCTGGAAAATGCCGGGAGTTGGAAACAGCCGACCATCCGTCCTGACTTTGTGTTCCGCCGAAGGCGCCGGGTAATCGCTGTTGCTGACGCCAAGTATAAAAATCGCTTTGACCATCCGCCGACTACCGCGGAGTTATATCAACTCACGACCTATGGCCTTGCCTACGATATGCCCGATCCACGGGAAGTTCTACTGATTCATCCGCTGAGAAGCGGGGAGACCGACAGGGCCGCAAAGCTGTTGTTTTCTCCGTCCGGTGACGGTCGGCAGGTTTACATAAGGCTGGTCGGTGCGCCTATCGACGACATTCTGGACGGTTCCGCCAAGCACTGGTTGCCCCTCGATCCAAGATAATCCGGCGCACGGGAATCCCGGTGCCCGATCTGTCTCAACCGAGAATCACGCGAATGGGAATACGAGGGTCGCGGGGTCGGTTCGGCTTTGCAGACCGGCCTTCACTGGTTCCGAAAAGGCTGTTCTGGCATCGGGGTTCTGAGGAGATGCGCCGGTCTGCAGGCTCATGAAGCAGGCGTTAAACGCATTGTCTCGAGCCTCGCGCCGACTTCTGTTCAGTTCTTTACGGTCAAGTCGAAAAACATCGATGCTTTCCAAAGCTCAAGATTGCCATGGGAACGCCGACAAACCAAGGTGAAGTAGAACATTTACGCCCATGTCCGGACAAGGAGCTACTCACATGAATCTCTTTAAAGGTGCCGGTTTGACAGCCAGGTTCCTCCTGATCTCGTTAGGAATGATTCTGGTTTGCTTGATTGCCTTTTTGTGGTACGCAACCGACAAGACCAAAACCAGTGTGAAAAATACCATGGCCGTGGTGCTCAAAGAGAAATCCGAGCTGGTTGGTGCGGATATCGACCATGTGCTCGCTTCTCGTGTCACCGACCTGAAGGTGATCGCCGGGGCATCCGTGCTGAAGAGCGGAAATGCCGACGACATCGAGACCTATCTGGATGAAATGAACAACCTGGCCGACTTTTTATCGGCTTTCTACTGGCTGGATGCGGAGGGCGGCGCACTTGCCGCCACCGTCGACCTTCCCACGGAGGAAGACGCTCCGCCGCCCAAGTTGCCGGACCTGGTTCCGGGCTCCGAGGAATTTCTTTCCCAACTCGGCAGCGTCGGACCCGGCGATGTCATGGTCAGCGAGGTCTTTGCCGGGGAGAACGCCGCCGGAATCCTGATGGCCGCACCCATCGCGGGTGATGAAGGCCCCGTCGGTACCCTGGTCGCGGAATTGAACATGCAGATGGTCGACGATGTCATTGCCAGATTCGGTGAAACCATCATCGGCGACAAGTACGTCTACCTGATCGATAATACCGGCAAAGCCGTCTCTACCAAGGATAAGCAACAAAAACGGCTGCAACTGATGAATGACCTGAAGAGCCAACCCGATCTGAAAAAGGATTTCACCAGGAAGAGCGGCTACAAAGTCTACACCGACAGCGCCGGCGACGAGGTCGTGGCCGGTTACGCCCGCCTGAAGAAGATCGGTAACAATGAAGCGTTGGGCTGGTCGCTCGTCGCGGTTGCCCCGGTCGCCGATATCACCGCCCCCGCCGATGATTTGCGCCGAAGCCTGTTGAATTTCTTATGGATAACTATTATTGCCGCGGTTTTGATCATCGGCTTGCTGACGCGGCTGTTCATCATCCCCCTCGCCGAGCGTCAAAAGGAAGAACTGCGCAAAAACGTGGAAGAACTGGAGACCAACCAGGAAAGTATGAACAGGGCCGCCCAGGAGATGCAGGAACTGCGCGATCGCGATACGCAACAGTCGGAAGAGTTGCGGGAAAAGGTCAATATCCTGCTGGACATCATGCGAGACGCGGCCAAGGGCAACCTGAGCCGTGACGTTCCCGTCAAGGGCGATGACGCCATCGGCCTGCTGGGCGCCGAGTTAGACAGTTTCCTGGCTGGTATGCGTGAAAGTGTCAGCACCTTCGCGGAGAATTCCGAGGCCTTGAAAGATGCCGCCGGCGAACTGGTTGCCGTGGGCGAACGCCTGAGCACCAACACCGAGGAAACCTCGCAACTGGCCGGTGAAGCCCTTTCCGCCGCTCAGCAGGTACGCGACGCCATGCAGAGCGTGACCGGCAACGTCGAAGAGGTTTCCAGCAAAACCGGTGAGATCCGCAACCACACCGAGGAGGCCACTTCGGTGGCCGAGAACGCTGCCCGGCTGGGTGAAACCACCAACGACACCATCTCCAACCTGGGTAAGAGCTCGACCGAGATCGGCAATGTGATGGACGTGATCAAGGGTATCGCCGAGCAGACCAACCTGTTGGCCCTCAACGCCACCATCGAGGCCGCCTCCGCCGGCGACGCGGGCAAGGGCTTTGCCGTCGTTGCCTCCGAGGTCAAGAACCTGGCCAAACAGACCGCCGAGGCCACCGGCGGGATCAGCGACCGTATCGGCGCCATTCAAAGCGAAACCCAAAACTCGGAAAAGGCCATCAAGCGCATTTCCGATATCATCGGTGAAATCAACAATATCCAGGCCACGGTAGCCTTCTCCATCCAAGAACAGTCCGACGCCATCATGATGATCAGCGACCGCGTCAGGGAGTCCGCGGAGGGCAACGAGCAGATCACCGGCAACCTGGCTCGCGTGGATAACGCCTCCCGTAATACAGCCGCCTGCGCCGCCGATATCAACAACGCTTCGACGCGGCTCTCTGAAATGGTTGCCACCATGCAGGGCGTCGTCAGCCGTTTCCAAATTTAAAAACCCTGGAAAGACCGGGATCCCCTCGGGGGTCCCGGTTTTTTTATCTGTTGGATCAGCTGACAACAGGAACATTGTTAACCGGACAGGGTAGCGCGCCTTTTGCCTCAGGATTCTCAAATCATGCTTTACAACCCGTTATTCCCGGAACAATCATCTCTGCCGCCGCTCGATTCCTTTTCCCTAAGGGTCAAGAACCTGCGCAAGCGCTACGAGACGGAGCGTCCCCCGCCTCACCTGCTCATACAAGGGCCGTCCGGTTCGGGAAAAACCAAGTTACTGGCCGCCCTGGCCAAGGAGGTGACCCATGCCCCCTCTTTGGGTCAAAACTACCTACCCCTGTTGATCGGCGAGGAACACTATCCCGTCTTCTCCCTGTGCACGCTTTGGGAATACCTTGCCGAGACCCTGGCTCGGCGCGACCCGGCCCATGCCGCGCTGGCCTCGGAAATGCGCCACCGGGTGGAACTGTCCAATAACCCGGCCGATTGTTTGGAACTGCTGCGCTACAGGCTGGAATCCCACGGACAGGTGCTGTTATTGTTTTTGGAACATTTGGACAGGCTCGTGCGCAAGTTCAGCATTCCCGAACGCGAAGCCTTCCTGGACATCCTGACCAATGAAAACGCGATCTGCATGGTCGCCGGCACCAACTGCCTGTTGGACCCCGCGCCCAAGCACCTGGCTCCGTTGCTGCCCCAATTCGAAACGCTACCCCTGCGCGGGCTGGATATCGAAGACACGCGCACCCTTTTACTGGAAACCGCCCGCGCGCACGGACGCGACCTGGCGCCGCTGTTCAAGGCCAGGCCCGGTTTACCCGAGGTTTGGCAACGTTTAACGGGCGGATTACCGCGCTTGATCGTGCATTTGGGCGCTTTGATCGACCCCGATGCAGACGATACCTATGCCGACCTGGTACGCCTGATGGATCGGGTGACGCCCGACTACCAGGCCCGTCTGGACCGTCTGCCCGCCCAGCAACAGGCCATGACCCATGTCATCGCCAGGGACTGGGACCTGATCAACGCGGGCGTGATCGCCTCCCGCTTGCGGCTGCCCAGCAAACTGGTCTCGGCACAACTGGGCCAACTGTTCACCGCGGGCGCGGTGAGCAAACGGCGCGCCAACAAGAAGAACCACCTCTACTTCCTGCGCGACCGCTTCATGAACCTGTGGTTCCTGAAACGTCACGGCACGCGCCATGACTGTGAAAGACTGCGCGGCCTGGTCCGCTTCATGGAAGTCTGGTACGCGCCCAAAAAAGCGGAAGCACCGGACGAGGACATGACGCGCGAGGTGGAATTGACCCGAGCGGCCAAAGCCGGTAAGAACCACGGTTGGTTACGCCTGGCTGCTTATTACGAGGCCCGGGATCGAATCGACGAGGCGGAAGTCGCCTACAAACGAGGGATCGAGCAGGGCGACGCCCATGCCATGAACGGTTTCGCCAAGCTCGCCTATGTACACGGGGGCAGCAAAAAAATAGCGCTGGCTCTGGCCAAAAAAGCGGCCGAATCCCTTGAAGACCCCAAGGTCCGCTACAACCTGATGATGATTCGGCTGTGGAACGGCCAGGTGATGGAAAGCGTAACCCTGCTACGAGACCTGCTGGATGAGGGCTTCGCGGAGCGCTACCCGCGAGAGGTTCTGGACTACCTGCTGCGACTGGGCGCCCGCGACCAACTCCAATTGCTGGACCGCCTGTTCTGGGAGAATCCCGACGACCTGCGCGACCGCTTCAAGCCCTTCTACAGCGCCCTGATGCACCTGCTCCAGGATCGGTACCCCAAGGAAAGCAAACGCGCCGGACCAGAACTTGAAGACATGATCCAGGGCATTTTAGACGCCGTCGAAGCCTTGAAAAAAGCCTGACCCGCGACCGATAAAGTCTCCGGCGTGTCGATCATAAGGAATTTTCAGGGTGGTTTGCATGCCAGTTGACGAAGCCCCGGCCGCTGAAGAAACCTGGGAACAACACGGTGCAACCGGTGTTACAATGTGAACCGGCCTTTCTCCATTACCGTATACCCTGGTGGGGGGAACTTGCGTTTTATTTTGGCGGCGACCCGGAAGTTCCCGTGCGTGCTAGCGAAGAGCTTGGGCTTATTTCGGTTTCCCCATTATCAAACGCCCGAACTGTCACAAATCAAATTAGGGGGCGCTTCTATACCGAGCCTTGTACGGCGTCGGCGCGCCCTGCTTCGCTATGGAGATAATCGATGAAGAAAGTGAACCTCGTGTTCCTGTCGCTTGCTGCCCTGGCGCTCGGCCTGCTGGTTTCCTGCTCCGGGCACCGTGAAACCGTTCAGTCCGACAATGTCGCACCTCCCCAGGTCCGTTCCGGCAAAAAGGACTACCGCAAACCTACCGATCCCGCGTTGTTGGCCGGGCTGGAGAAACTGTCGGCCGAGTTGGAGGCCAAACGGAAGGAATTGCATATTCCCGGTATGGCTATAGCCGTGGTCAAGGACGACGCGATCGTCTTCGCCCGAGGCTTCGGCGTGTCCGATGTGGAAAAGCAAACTCCGGTCACGACCGAAACCATCTTCGCCATTGGTTCCACCACCAAGGCGTTTACCACCGCCCTGGTCGGCATGATGGTGGAAGAAGACAAAATGGACTGGGACGACCCGGTTACGAATTACCTGCCCGAGCTGAAGTTCCCCGTGGACGGCAAGGCGGATGATGAAAGGGTCACCATTCGCGACATGCTCTGTCACCGCACCGGCTTTGCCCGCATGGGCCTGCTCTGGGCCAACGGTAAGACCGGTCGGGAAGAGATCCTGGCCGATTCGGTGAAGGCCGAGCCCTATGCCTCCTTCCGCGAGAAGTTCTACTACAACAATGTCATGTATATGGCCGCCGGCGTGGCCGCGGGCAAGGCAGCCGGTTCCGATTGGGACCAACTACTGGAAGAACGCATCTTCCTCCCCTTGGGCATGCGCGACGCCACTACCTCCTTTGAGACCGTGCAGCGCAACCCCCGTCTCTCCAAGGGCTACATCTGGGACGAGCATGAAGAAGATTTCGTACGGATGCCCATGCGCAACCTGGCCAATATCGGGCCGGCCGGCTCCATCAACGCCAACGTGTTGGACATGGCTCAGTGGATTCGTTTTCAACTGGGCAAAGGGGCCTACTCGGGCCGACGCCTGATGGCCGAGGAACATCTCCTGGAAACCTGGAAGCCCCAAATCGCGATTACCGACGACGTCGACTACGGCCTGGGCTGGATGTTGCAAACCTGGAACGGACAAGCCGTGATGCAGCACGGCGGCAATATCGACGGCTTCGGCGCCATGGTGGCCCTGTTGCCCGACAGCAATATGGGTTTCGTACTGCTGACCAATGTCACCGCCACGCCCTTGCAACAGATGTCCGTCAACATGGTATGGGATCACCTGGCCGGCGAAGGCGCCGAGCCGGAACCTGCCGTAGCCGAGGCGGGAACGGAAGCGGAAACCGACTTCGAACCCTATCTGGGTGAGTACATCGCCAATTTTGCCACCTTCAGGGAAGCCACCATTACCGTTTTGGAAAAGAACGGCAAGCTGGCCGTGGACGTACCGGGTCAAATGGCCTATGAACTGAAGCCGCCGAACGAGGAAGGCAAGTGGTACTTCGCTCTCACCGACACCATATCGGTCATGTTCGAAAATAAAAAGGACGGCAAGTACAACATGTTGCGCATGCAACAGGGCGGCGCCAATTTCGAAATCCCCCGCAAGGGCGTTCCCATTGAACCGGAAATCGAGGAAAGCGCGCTGTTGAAATACACCGGCACCTATCGCTCCGAACGACTGGGCAATATCAAGGTCTTGATCCAAAACGGCCGCCTGGCCCTGGACGTGCCGGGTCAAATGGTTTTCGAACTGCACCTGCCCGACGAAGAGGGCAAACGCCGATTCCGCATCATCGACAGGGCCGCTGTCCGTTTCGATGAGGACGATGACGGCCGCGTGGTGTCCATGACCTCCTTCGAGGGTCAAAACGCACCGAGAACCCTGCCCCGGGTCGAGGCAGAAGAAGACCGAGTGCCCACCCTGGCCGAAATCCATGCCCTGCGCAAAACCGAACAACGGGCGGCGGCGCTGGCCGAAATGGGCGGCTACCGTATTGACGGCACGGTCAGCTTCCCCCAGGCGGGCGTGACCGGTAAGACGGTGATTTTCGGCGACGGCCTTGCGCGCTACAGTCTGAAACATGACTTCGGCAAATACGGTCATACCGAAACCGTGGTCACCCCGGAAAAGGGCGCGACCAACTCCAGTTTCTCCCCTTACCTGAGCCTGGGCGGCAAAATGTTGGAGCAGGGCAGGAAGTCTCACCCCCTGCTGCTGTTCAGCGATTGGAGCGAGTTGTACACCGAGGTCAAGGTGTTGGGTAACCGCAAATTGAACGACAAGCAGACGCATTTGCTGTCGTTGAAGGGCGGCGACACCATGGCGAGCATCCTCTACCTGGACCCCGAAACCGGCGATGTCCTGAAGCAGGAAACCACGGCCTATCTGGCCGGTATGGGCGAGTTGCCCGTGGTCAATCACTTCGAGGACTTTCGCGAGGTGAACGGCCTGCGCATTCCCTTCCGTACGATCAGCGAAAACGAGCAAAACGGCAAGACGGTCATCCAATACGAGAAGCTGGAGGCCGGCGTCAAACTGAAGCGAAAACAGTTTGCGGTGAAAAAGCCCAAATAGAACCGGGACTCGAATCGTCGGGAGGGGTCCGCTCCTCCCGGCTTCGACTGTCGTTGTAAACATCTTTTGAGCGAAAACGTATGTTTGAAGACGTGCCGGCGTCCGCGTCACCGTCTTCATTTTACTGGGTACCCGGGTATCCACCGTGGTAGAATGGCGCTTTGCGCGGCGCGGCCCCAAAGCAGCGCCATTAAAAGGGAGGATACCGAGGAAGTATCGGTCCGTTAACGGTTCGTGCTCTCGATTCATCGACTATGGAGCCAAAATTTCGATTGAGATTTCCGGTGGTCAGGCAGTTGGACGCCATGGATTGCGGCCCTGCCTGTCTCAAGATGGTCTGCAAATATTACGGCAAGACCTTTTCCCTGCCTTATTTGCGGGACCGCTGTTTTATCAGCCGAACCGGTGTCTCCCTGCTGGGCATCAGCGACGCCGCCGAATCCCTGGGCTTCCGTACCTTGTCCGCCAAGGTTTCGGCCGAGACCCTGTTCGAGGAGGCGCCGCTGCCCGCCATCGTGCACTGGCGCCAGCGTCACTTCGTCATCGTCTACAAAACCACCAAGAAGAAGGTCTATGTAGCAGACCCCGCCCACGGCCTGGTGACCTACAGCAAAAAAGAGTTCCTGGAAGGTTGGGAAGTCGACCCGCAAGGCGGCGTGGCCCTGTTCTTCGAGGTCACCCCCGAGTTCTACGAGGTGGACGACGACCGCCTCAAGGACAATACCGGCCTGCGCCTGTTGTTCCGCCACCTGTTCAATTACAAGAGTTTCCTGACCCAGCTGTTTCTGGGCTTGCTGTTGGGGAGCTTGTTGGGGCTTATTTTGCCCTTCCTCACCCAATCGCTGGTGGACTACGGGATCAACAAACAGAATATAGGTTTCGTCTACACCATTCTGGCCGCCCAGATCATGCTCTTCCTCAGCCGAACCTCGGTGGAGTTCATCCGCGGTTGGATTCTGCTGCACCTGGGGACGCGCATCAATATATCCATCCTCTCGGTGTTTTTGATGAAGCTGATGCGCCTGCCGTTATCGTTCTTCGACGGCAAGCACCTGGGCGACCTGTTGCAGCGCATCGGCGACCACAACCGCATCGAGAACTTCCTGACCTCGGAAACGCTGAACACCTTGTTCTCCATGATGAACCTGGTCATCTTCGGCGCCGTGCTCTTCTATTACAGCGAAGAGATCTTCCTGGTCTTCCTGGTGGGCAGCGTGCTCAGCTTCGTCTGGATCTTCATCTTCCTGAAAAAGCGCGCCGAGCTGGACTTCAAGCGCTTCGACCAGATGTCCGAGAACCAATCGAACCTGGTGCAGTTGATCACCGGCATGCCCGAGATCAAGCTGAACAACTGCGCCAAGCAAAAGCGCTGGGAATGGCAGCACATCCAGGCCAAGTTGTTCAAGGTCAGCCTGAAGAGCCTGGCCATCAACCAGTACCAGCAAGCCGGAACCGGTTTCCTCAACGAGTTCAAGAACATCTTCATTTCCTTCCTGGCCGCCAAGGAAGTCATCAACGGGGAAATGACCCTGGGCATGATGATGGCGGTGACCTTCATCATCGGCCAGTTGAACAGCCCGATCACCCAATTGCTGGGTTTCATCCGTTCGGCCCAAGACGCCAAGCTGTCCTTGGAGCGCCTGGGCGAAATCCACAACCAGGAGGACGAGGAACCCGAGGATATCCAAAAGCTGACCGTGTTGCCGGCCAGGGACCGCGACCTGGTGGTGGAGAACCTGGACTTCCATTACGAGGGCACTATCTCGGAAAAGGTGCTGGACAATATCAGCGTGACCATTCCCTACAAGAAGGTCACCGCCATCGTGGGCACCAGCGGCAGCGGCAAAACCACCATGGTGAAACTGTTGCTGCGCTTCTACCAACCCAGCAAAGGCGCGATCAAGCTGGGCGATATCGATCTACAGAGCTACAACGCGGACTTCTGGCGTCAGCAATGCGGCGTGGTCATGCAGGACGGCCATATCTTCAACGAGACCATCGCCAAGAACATCGCCCTGAGCGACGAGGTGGTGGATTTCGAGAAACTGCTGAACGCGGCGCGGGTCGCCAATATCCACGATTTCATTACCTCGCTGCCGCTGCACTACAACACCAAGATCGGCGGCGACGGCCACGGACTGAGCCAGGGCCAGAAACAAAGGATTCTGATTGCACGGGCGGTTTACAAGAACCCCAAATACATGTTCTTCGACGAGGCCACCAGCGCCCTGGACGCCAATAACGAAAAGATCATCATGGAGAATATGGACCAGTTCTTCCGCGAACGAACCGCCGTGGTGGTTGCCCACCGCCTTTCCACGGTCAAAAACGCCGATCAGATCATCGTCCTGGAGCGCGGCCAACTGGTTGAGATGGGCAATCACGAGACGCTTACCGCCAAACGCGGCTACTATTTCAACCTGGTCAAGAACCAGTTGGAATTGGGGAGTTAAATGCCGAGCGATACCGAAGTCACTCAAGAACGACAGGAGCAGGAACAGGAGCAGCACGAGGAGCTGGAGCTTTCCAGAACCGACCTGGGCCTGGACCACGAGCCGGTCAACGAGATCATCGGCAAGCAACCCAACTGGATCATTCGCTGGGGCATTACGGTCGTGTTCATTTCGGTGCTCCTGATGCTGGTGGGCACCTGGATCATCAAGTACCCGGACGTGGTCGTCGCGCGCATCAGCATCACCACGCTCAACCCGCCGGCCGGACTGGTGGCGCGCACCAGCGGCAAGCTGACCCGATTATTCGTCGCCGACGGCGAGGATGTGAAGCAGGACCAATACCTGGTCTTGCTGGAGAACGCCGCCGACTATGACCAGATCATGCGCCTGCGCGCCCTGATGGACCAGTTTCAAGACTTCCTGATCGAGCCGGACCAGTTCCTGGGCAATGACCTGGAGAAGATGGTCCGCCTGGGCGACCTGCAAACCGCCTACGCCGATTTCTTCGACCGTTTCGACGATTACAAGGCGCATATCGAGCAGGATTTCAACGGCCAGAAGATCGGGGCGACCCGGCTGCAGATCGAGCGCTATGAATTGGTGGCCAAGCAGTTGGAGAACCAGAGGGAACTCCTGACCCGGGAACTGGAAGTAGCCCAGGAAACCTACAAGAAGAACAAGGACCTGTTCGAAAAGAAACTGGTGCCGGAATCTCAGCTCAGCATCCTGGAAACCCAGGTCCTGGAACGGCGCATCTCCCTATCGAACGCGGACAGCGCCCTGGTCAACAACAATATTCGCATCGGCGACCTGCGCCGCACGCTCATGGAGTTGGAGCAGCAGGACCGCGAGGATCGCCGTACCCTGGCCCAGCGCGCCCAGACGGCCTACAAGAAACTGGAGAACCAATACCGCAACTGGGAGCAACTGTTCGTGCTGAAGGCGCCGCTGGACGGCAAGGTTTCCATGTTCCAGTTCTGGAGCCCCAACCAGTACGTCAACATGGGTGAACGCGTGCTGACCATCATCCCGGAAAAGGACGAACTGGTGGGCCGCATCTTCATGCCCATGACCGGTTCCGGCAAGGTGGTGACGGGCCAGAAGGTACACATCAAGTTCTCGTCCTACCCCTACAACGAATTCGGCGTGGTCGAGGGCAAGGTGGGCACCATCTCGCAAATCGCCGAGAAGGAACAATACCTGGTCAACGTAGACCTGCCCAACGGCTTGATGACCACCTACGGCAAGGAACTGGCGTTCAAATTCGACATGGCGGGCACGGCGGACATCATCACGGAAGACCTGCGCCTGATCGAACGCATCTTCAGCCAACTGCGCTATGTCTTCACCAGCGGCGGCACGGGTTAGGTCAAACCGTCCGCGATGTCCTTCAATTCCTCGGGAGAAAGATCCGTGACTTCCGCGACCTCTTCGACGGCCATGCCGCGACGGAGTAATCGCTCGGCGGTCAGCAAACGGCCTTCCTTGTGGCCTTTTTTGTGACCTTCCTCATGGCCTTCCTTTTTGCCTTCCTTCTTCCCTTCCAAATGTCCCACACCATACGTGGACAGCAACATGCTCGCCTGGTAACTAAGATCTTCGAGGTAACGCCGGTAACGTTTGCGTTCCTCCTCGCTTAATTTGAGGATATCCAACTTATCCTTGGCGCTACGCAGGCCCCTGGCTTGGAATTCGTCCTTGATTTCCTCGTGTTTCAGAAAAAAGATCCACTCATCCAAGGCATCGCGAATCTTGTCATCGAATTTGGGAACCTTGATCAGGTAGTATTCGGGGAACAGGTCGCCGGGGCTTTGTACGTTGAACAATTCCTTCTGGGTATCGGTGAGGCACAGCTCATCCTTACGTCTCATGCCCTTGAATTGCGTTCTTCCGTAATAGAGATAATCTTCTCCCCGACCCAGATCGAAATAGACAATGCTCACGGAATAGAGCTTCTTGATCGAAGCATAGATCTCACCTGCCTGCATGTGCTCCACCATGGCCTTGGAAGTGCCGTACATCAGGCGTTGCAGATAATCGGCCTCGGACTCGTTTTGAATCTCGATAATGATGAGGCGACCGTGTTGATCTTTGACCAGTAGATCGACGCGATTGGATTTATCGTCGACGCTTTCCCGATTGCTTTCGCTTTCCAGGATTTCCTGAATGGAGACCTCGAATCCCAGCAATTCGGTCAAGAATCCTTCCAGGATCTCGAAGTTCGCTTTGTCGCGAAGTATCTTCTTAATAGCCCAATCCAGCCGAATGAGACGACCCATGGCGTCAACCTCCATCCATGTATATTCTAGCAGATGAATTCCAGGAAACACCGTGGAAGCATTTCGCCATGGCCTTGCGGGTTGTAGAGGAGAATGATTATCGGGGCGCCAACTCGGCCAGGAATGTTTCCAGCTTCTTCATCATTTCCTTGTCTCCGGCGGCTTTGGCCAGCTTCATTGCCTCCGCGATATGGGTGCGCGCTGTTTCCGGGTTTTCTTCGGCGGCTTGAGCCAGGCCGAAGTGGGCCGGGGCCCATTTCGGGTCCAGTTCCAGTGCCCGACGAAACATCGTGGCCGCCTCGGCAACTTTCTTTTGAAATAGGAAAACCTCGCCTTTTGCTACCAGCAGGTTGGGGCTGTCGGGTTTCAAGGCAACGGCCCGGTCGTAATATTCCAGGGCGCGCAAGGGTTTTTCCAAGCCCAGGGCCGCATTGGCGCGCAACACCAGGGCGCCGACATCATTGGGGCTCATGGTCAGGTAATTGCCCAGAAAACGTTCGGCCCGCTTCAGGTCATTGACATTGAAATAAGCCCTTCCCAACTCCAGATAGGAAACCTCTCGGCTGGGATCTACTTCAACGGCTTTGCGCAGCATGGAGATCCCCCGCCGGCTGTCTCCCTCCGTGATCAGTGTCATTCCCAGGGTATGCATCGCCTCCCAGTTATTGGGATCTACCTCCAACTCCCGCCGGAATTGTTCCTTGGCAGCCCGGTAATTATTGGCTTTGGCATACAGGTTGCCCATCAGCAGGTGGGCGCCGGGCAGGTCCGGGGCTTCCTTCAAGGCGGTTTGCAGGGCGGCAACGGCCCGCCCCGTCTCCCCGTCGAAGGACAGGAAGGCCGCGTATTGGCGCAGAAGGAGCGGTTGCCGGGGATTGCCGGTCATGGCCGTTTCCAGGTAGAACAAGGCCTCGTCGATACGTTCCGTGCCCATGAGTTCCGCCAACTGGAGCCAGGCGGGAATGTTCTCGGGTTCCAAATCGACAACGCGCTCCAGGGCGCGGCGTGCGCCTTCAATATCCTGCATCTCCACATAGACCTGGCTCAGGTCCAGCCAGGCGCCGATAAATGCCTCGTGCCGCGCCAGGATGTTGCGCAAGGTGTCGCGCGCCCGGTCGCATTTACCCTGCCTCAGCTGGGAGCGGGACAGGTTGCGATAGGCGGTCAGGTAGGTATCCCGTTGCTTCAAAGCCTGTTGGAACATAGCTTCCGCCCGGCTGTACCGACCTTGGGACATGAGATGCGTTCCCAGGTTGTTGTAGATGACCGGGTTGAAGGGCGTCACCCGCAGGGTGTGGGTGAAAAGGGTTTCCGAGTTGTGCCACAAGCCCGCTTGGGTATGGGTCTTATAGGTCAGCAGGGCCAAGATTGAAAGGGTCGCGACCGCCGACAGCGTACGTTGCATTTGGGTGCGTGGTTTCGGGAGGCAAAAAGCCAGGGCGCAGAACAGCCCGATTGCCGGGAAATAGGTGTAGCGGTCGGCGTGGGTGATTTCGCCGAGTTGGACCAGGCCGATCACGGGAACCAGGGTGCCCACAAACCAGAACCATCCCACGAACAGCACGGGCCGGTGCTTGAAGCGAAACGTCACCACCAGGGAAACCGCCGCGAGCAAACCGAGCGCGCCGAGCCAATGCAACGTCGGCGGGGTTTCGAAAAGGTTCTGGTAATGCACGCCCAACTTGTCGGGATAGATCAGATCCGCCGAATAGCGGACATAGGAAAGCAGGGCGTTGCCTAGACGCGTTGTCAATCCGGCAATCGTTTCGCTTTTCACGGCCCCGGAACCGGCTTGAGCCAGGTAGGCAATGACGGAGGAAGCCAGGGAGAGTAGAAAGAACGGCACCTTTTGCACGGCGCGAGATAGTAGTTCCCGATAGTCAAGCTTGGACAGGGTCAATCGGTTCAGAGGCCAAAAATCCAAAAGGATCAACAGGAAGGGCATGGTCACCAGCATGGGTTTCGCCATAAGCGACAGGGCAAAACAGACCACGGACCCCATATAGAAACCACGACGCCTGGTTTGCGCCGAAGCCAGGTAGAGCCAAATCGAGGTAAGGCCCCAGAACATGGCTAGCAGGCTTTTGCGTTGCGCCGCCCAGGCCACGTTTTCCACATTCAGCGGGTGAACCGCGAACAGCGCCGCCACCAATGCCGAGCGCCAACGCGACCCCGTAGCGTGTCGCAGCAGAAGAAACAGCAGGACGGTATTGGCCGCGTGCAAGACCATATTGTGGAGCAAATGACCGGCCGGATTCAGCCCGAACAGGCTGACATCGATCATGTGAGAGATCCATGTGAGCGGATGCCAGTTCGCTATTTCAAAACTGGTAAAAGCCCAGGCGATATTCTGCCAACTCAGGCCGCCGGACACATGGGGATTGTCGGTGATGTAGAAATTGGTGTCGAACAGAATAAAATCGCCGCCGGGCAGCACGGCGTAGGCGATACCGACGATCAGCACAAGACCGCCGGCGATCAGCAGGTCGTGAATGGAACGGGGAGCCCGTGTTTCCATGTCAGTTGTCCGCTCCCAGGCGCGCAATGCGTTCGGTCAGGGTTTCCTTCAGTTTCTCATCGTTTTGAACCAGATCCAATGCCTGTCGGGCCAGGGCCAGAGCTTCGGCCTGCTTGCCCTGCTGTTCCAAACCCAGGGACATCAGGTTCATGGCCTCGGGGTTCTTTCCGCCGGTCATCTGGTTGGCGCTTTTGGCCAGGTCGAAGCCTTTGGTGCGCAGGGTTTTATCGCTGTCGGCAAGGTAGGCGGAAGCCAGGCCCAGGATGGCGCGCGGCGCCCTGGGGTTCAGCTGAAGGCTTTCCTTGTAGGCCGCCATGGCGGGTTCTCTTTGGTCCAGGGCGAGATGCGCCTCGCCGATCAGCATCAAAAGATTGGAATCCTTCGGATGGCTCGGCTGGATACGCGTCAATCGGTCAATCACCGCCTGAGCCTGACCCTGGCGCAGGTCTACCTGCGCTTGAAGCAGGTTGGCGTCCAGGTGGTCGGGTTCGTATTGGAACACGGTTTTCAGGTAGGGCTCCACCTTCTCGATCTGGCCGAACTGAAAAAAGAGGAAAGCCAGTTCGTAGTTGGAGACGACCAGGTCGGGTTCCAATTCCACCGCGCGAAGCAGAAGGTTGCCGGCTTTCTGGAGGTCATTTTGCAGTATATAGGTCATGGCCAGGGCATGATAGGTTTCCGCATGGCCCGGGTTGATCTCCATTTCCTTTTCAAACTGCTTCCTGGCTCCCATCATATTACCGATATCGGCGTAGAGCCTGCCCAGGAAGTAATTGGTTTCCGGCTGCATGGGCCTTAATTTCAAAGACTTGCTGTAAGCTTCCACCGCCCGGCCGATCTCGCCCTTTTGGGTGTACAGAACGCCCATTTCACGCCAGATGTCGGGACTGTCGGCATTTTTATTCAGGGCATCTTCCAGGTAGAGAAGACCCCAATCCACGTGCTCCTCCGCGGATATACGGGCCAGTCGAATGAAGGCCATGGTGTTGTTAGGTTCTATTTGAGTTACATAGTCCAAGGCTCTGCGCGCTTTTTCTTTTTCGTTGATATCAAGATAAACATTGGCAAGTTCCAGGAAGTTTTTGGGCTCCTTGGGTTCCAATTCAGCGGTCTTGAGCAACTGCCTGATCGCATCGTCGCAAAGACCCCAGTTGTAATAGACCTTGGAGGCATTGCGCAATGCCCGGGTATTGACGATTTCATCCGAGCTGGCTTGCAGGAAGTGGTTCAGCGCCATTTCCATGTCGCCTCGATTGTAGTAGATGGTGCCCATGACATTCTGAATGACGATATTGTCGGTAGTGTGGTCCAGGGTGTGCTGGAACAGAATTTCGGGATCCTCCCACAAATCGACCTGGGCTCGGGTGACCAGGGTAAAAGCCAGGATGACCGCAACCGCAAAGCCGAAAGCCGCCTTGCGCACCTTCTCGGTCTTTAGAAGCGCCATGGTTCCCCAAACCGCAAGGATAAACAAGCCGATTCCCGGGAAATAGACATAACGGTCCGCGTGGGTCATCTCGCCGACCTGCACGATGCCGATCACGGGAACCATGGTGCCCACATACCAGAACCAGCCGACGAAGAAGGGAGGATAACGCCGCAGCAGAAGGAAAGCCAGGAGTCCGATGATCAAGAATAGGGCGCCGGCGGTCGCCACCTGCCACAACGGGTCCATTTGGTAGTTGTGGGGATAGAAGATGGTGAGATCCTTCGGCCAGATCAGGCCGTAGATGTAGCGAAAGTAGGAGATCAGCACATTCCCGACGCGCATTTCCGGCGTGATGCGGGAAATGGACTGAATGGCCCCGGAGCCGCCTTGGGCCAAAACCGTCAGGTAACTGGAAATGACGGCCAGGATAAGGAAGGGGATTTTCTCCACGATCAAGCGAAAAGCCGGGCCAATGAGCGCCTTGATGGGTTTTTCCTTGAGCGGCAGCCGATTCATGGGCCACAAGTCTAAAAGAAATAAGAGCGGCGCCATGGTCACCATCATCGGTTTGGCCAACAGGGAAACGGCCAGGCACAATAGAGCGCCGGCATAAGCCGCCTTGCTGTTTGCTTGAACATAGCGGACATAACAGATCATGCACGCAAAGGCCCAGAAGGTGGAGATCAACGACTTCCGTTGCGCAATCCAGGCCACGTTTTCCACATTCAAGGGATGGACGGCAAAAAGGGCGGCGACCAGAGCGGCGCCCCAAATATGGCTCGTCGCCTGTCGCACAAACCAGAAGAGCAGAAGGGTATTGGCAAGGTGCAGTAACAGGTTGTGAATGAAATGACCGGCGGGTTCCAGACCGAACAAGGTAGTGTCCACCATGTGCGAAATCCAGGTAAGCGGGTGCCAGTTCGCAACCTCGAAGCTACGGAACGCCCAGGCAACCGTATCCCAGGTAAGGCCCGCTTTAACGATCGGGTTGTGGATCACGTAGAATTCGGTGTCGAAAGGAATGAACTGGCTGTATTGCAGTGCCCAATAGGCCGATAAAACAAGGACGCATAAGCCCGCGACGACGAGCAGATCATCGTTCCCGAAACGCTTTTTCAAAAAAAGGCCCCCTTCAGCTACATTCAAGCATACCCAAGTGTAATCCTAGCATTTTCGGGGGAGTTTCGAACGGTCAAGACGATCAGGGGTGATTGAAGCCCAAGGTATTCTGAGCATCCAAAAAGATAGTGAATCCACAGACGTCATTGAGGTCGTTACAGGTCATTTCGTAATAACCGTTGCATGCGGCCGAGCAGCCCGCGCTAAAGGTCCAGGCAATGCGAATGGTATCGCCGGTTGCAACGGGAACCGACCAGGCCAGGTTTTCCACGGTCGGCAAACCCGCGCCTATCTTGACGGTGCCTGTTCCAAGCGAACCGCCGCCGGGCCCGGCCACATTGATACCGGAGAAATTTTGCTCCAGGTTGTACCAACCTTGAAGGGCGCGCATGGCGCCCGCGCAACCGTTCAAAACGGTGCCGACCCTGTTCTTCTGTTTAAAGGTAGAGTACATCGGCAGGGCAACCGCTGCCAGAATGGCGATAATTGCGGTGACCATGATCAGCTCTACCAGGGTAAAACCTTTCGCTGCTGCACATTTTTTTTTCATGGGAATAAGAGCCTTTGCGTCAGAATCTACGCTCGAACAGGCAATCTAGCAAAACCCATGCTCAAACACCAAAGGCAATCTTAACAGTCTATTAGACGCGATGCATCTTCACGAATCAACAATTATTGGCACTACTAACAGCGTCACCTGACATTTTGTGTTAAGCGGCCCGTCTATAAGGGACGGGCCGCTTTTTCGTTTATTGTGCCTGAGAATCGACCCACTCGGTCAAAAAGGAAACGTCCAGTTCGGGATATAGAGGGTATCGGCTCAGCAGGTGACTCACCCGACCTCTTGCCTCCCCGATTACGGCCTCATCCAGCTTGTACTTGACCTGGCTCTTTTGTCCTTTCTGTTTGCCCTTGGTTTTGATGGATGCGGTGGTATTGGAAAGGACGAGTTGGAAGATGTCGGCGATTTCCACCATCTCCTCGGCCCCCATGCCAAGCGAGGTGAGCGCCGGGGTGCCCACGCGCAGGCCGCTGGTGTACCAGGCGCCGTTGCGGTCGTTGGGGATACTGTTGCGGTTCAGGGTAACCCCGCACGAGCGCAGGGCAGCCGCGGCCTGACGGCCGGTCAGGTCGAAGCCCCTGTCCACATCGATCAGCAGCAGGTGGTTGTCGGTGCCGCCGGAGATGACGGGCATGTCGTGGTGCATCAGGCGTGCGGCCAGGGCCTGACAATTCTCGACGATGCGACGGGTGTAGGCCCTGTATTCCTCCGAAAGCGCCTCGCGGAAGGCAACGGCCTTGGCCGCCATGACATGAGGCAGCGGGCCGCCCAGAATGGCGGGGCATCCCTTGTCGACATACTCCGCGAATTCCTGCTTACACAACACGATGCCGCCGCGAGGTCCGCGCAGGGTTTTGTGCGTGGTAGAGGTCACGATGTGCGCGTGCGGCACCGGGTCGTAATTGCCCGTGAAGACCTTGCCCGCTACCAAACCGGCGAAGTGCGCCATGTCCACCATGAAAACGGCGCCCACTTCATCGGCGATCTCGCGCATTTTGGCGAAGTCGATCTTACGCGGATAAGCGCTGTAACCCGCAATCAAAACGCTGGGTTTGACTTCGAGCACCTGGCGGCGAATGTCGTCCAGGTCCAATATTTGGGTTTCGGGGTCTACCGAATACGAGTAGGCGTCGAACAACAAGCCCGAAATATTGAGGCGGTAACCGTGGGTCAGGTGCCCGCCGGAGTAAAGGTCGAGGGCCATCAAACGATGATTCTGCATGGCCTCGCGAACCTTGTCCCACGCTTGACGATCCAACTCCATGACGCTTTTTGCGCCCAGTTCTTCCAGGGCCGGCGCCTGACCTTTGGCAGCCAGAATGGCCATGAAAGCGACCAGGTTGGCGTCGGCGCCCGAATGCGGCTGAACATAGGCGTGGTCCGCGCCGAACAGCTCGCAAGCCAGCGCGGCCGCTTCGCTCTCCACGTCGTCCACATTGTCACAACCCGCGTAGAAGCGGTGTTTGGGGTAGCCTTCCGAATACTTGTCGGTAAACAGGTTGCCCATGGTCAGCTGCGTGGTCAACGAGGAGAAGTTCTCCGATGCGATCAGCTTCAGATTAGTGCTCTGGTCGCGATACTCGCGAATAATCGAGGCGGCGATCGTGGGCGAGGACGCCGCGATCTGGTCCAGTGAAGCATAGACGGCAGCGGCCGCGGTGCTTACCGGTTTTCCGTTCAACCCTTCCAGGTAACGGGTAAGGAAGGCAGGTGCGTTGCTCATTTCCGACTCCTTGAGGGAATGTTTTGGCGGTAGTGGGTGCCGGAACAGGTCCGTCAGACCTTTGCGATGACTTTGAACTCGACCGCGATAGGCGTGGGCAGTGACAACACTTCCACGGTCGTCCGGGTTGCGCCGATGTCCCCGAAGGTCTCGGCATAGACTTTGTTGAAAGCGGCAAAATCGCGCTTCATGTTGGTGAGGAAAACCTGGACATCGACGACCTTGTCGATACTACTGCCCGAGGCTTCCAGGATGGTTTTCACATTGCGGATCACCGATTGGGTTTGGGCGACGATGTCGGATGCGATCACATTGCCGTCCTCGTCCAGGGTGACGCCGGGTATTTCTTTGGTGCCGGCCTCGCGCGGGCCGATGCCGGACAGAAACAGAAAATCGCCCTCGCGACGGGCGTGGGGATAGGCGCCCACGGGAGCCGGCGCTTTGGCGGTATTGATCAGGTCGGCGGTCAGTTTCGCCTTGGGCGGTGGAGCGGAGACCACGAGTTTCGGCGGCGCGGCGGAAACCGCCGCCGGCTTTGCCGGTTGTGCGGACAAGGGTTCCCCCGCAACGCCGGTCGCGCCCGCTTTCAGTTTGGGGTCGTGCAGGGTAGCGGCCTCGATGACTTCGCTCTCGGATTCAAGCTCCAAATGAGCCAACGGCAGAACGGGCGCGGCGGGATCCAGGCGAACCAGGGCCGCCCCGGTACCCCAGACCGGTTGGTAGTCGTAGACATGACCGGTGAACTTGTTGGTTTGACCCAGCAGGCCGTTCAGCCACCAGATGCCGCGAAAGCCCATGTCGCCGTTGGCCTCGCGCGCCGCGTCACGAGCGCATTGGCCCACGTCTTCCATGCGGCCCTCGCCCAGCAGTTCCAGAATCTTCAGGTTCCACTCGTGGTCCTTGGCGCTGGAAAAACAGTCTTGGGCGGGATCGATTTCCTTGACGTGGAAGCGGTTGGACAGGTTACTGACCAGTACGACCACGGCTTTCTTTCCCGCTTTCGCCAGGGCTCTTGCACCCGCCTGACCGATGGTCAGCATTTCGTTTTTCTCGGAGTACATATTGCAGCTCACCATGGCCGCGGGCAGTCGATTGTCCGGGTTCAACAGTTTTTGGGCTACCACGGTGCCGGTATCGATGGGAAAGCCGTGATAGTTGACCAGCGCGGTGTGATGTCCCGCCTGCTTGACCTCTTCGGCATAAAACGGGGCGAATTCCGTGTCCACGGCGAATTCGTAGGGAATGGAGCCCAGTTCGTGCCATTCCTGGTCCACCAGGGTCCAGGTCGGTTTGGGGTTTGCCTGGAACAGGTAGCCGATTACGGACAACCACTGGGTGGAGAAATAGAGGATCAGGTCGGCGTCGCAGGCTTCCAAATCGGCGCGCACCTGAGCGTAGCTGTCGTGCAGCGACTTCCAGCCGGGCGAGCGGTCGCCGCCGAGTAGGATATGGGGCATGCCCGATACGATGAAGGCGCGGGAAACAATGGATTCAGCCATGAGCGGCGACCTCCTGCCGGTTCTGTTCGTGATGCCAGGCGACGACGGCATTGCCGGTGCCGATGACGGTGCCGTAGGCATAGACCTCGGCGGGGTAATCGGGAACGCCCAGGGCGTGCAGCATCCAGGTGAGGGCGCCGGCCTTGACCTCGGCCACGGTCATTTCGATGAATTCAGGCAGGATGTCCAACATCTCGCGCGCCTTGCCCGCCTTCATCAGCTTCAGGAGTTCCATGTCCCACAGGTATTGGCCGTGATGATAGACATGCTCGTGGCTCATGTCCTCGGGAATCTCCGGTTCGGTGACGAAGTGACGGTGCGACATGGAGTTACTGGCCAGGAGCACGGCGCGTTTGCCGGACTTTTCCACCGCCCGTCGCGTGGCTTCGCCCAGAACGGCCATTTGCTGTTGCCCCACCTCGTTGGAAAAGTAGTAGGGCGAATTGTTGGAGGAAATGCTGACGATGGGGATGTCCCAGGCGGCATTCATCAAGTGGCAGGTGGTGATGGTGCCGTAATCGATGCGGAAATCGGGGTTGCGCATGATGCGCGTGGTCAGGCCCAGGTCCTTTGCCTCTTCCGCGATCATCAACGACAGGTCCACATCCACGTTCAACTCGTAGTGATAGCGGAACAGGTTGGGAAAGATGGGGTCCACCGAGAGGCCCTTGAAATGGGGCAGGCCCAGGAAATGGTGACCGATCACGGTCATCCAATGGGGGGAATGCACCAGGAAGACATCGGGTTTTTGAGCCAGGATGTCTTTGCTGCAACGCTCGTATCCCCAGCGCAGGACTTCCCAACCGCATTCGGCCTTGGGCTCGTTTTGGGGCGGGTTGGACGCGTAGACCAGATGAGGGGGATGAGGGGCCAGGACGCCCGCAACAATGCTGCCTTCAGCCATGATTCACCTTCCGAACTAAAATAGAGGCTCCTGTTTGATGCAGATATTTTGGGTTTCGGTATAGAAATCAAGAGAATGCTTACCGCCCTCGCGGCCGACGCCGGAAGCCTTCATGCCGCCGAAGGGGGTGCGCAGATCGCGCAGCAACCAGGTATTTACCCAGATGACACCGGCGTCCATGGCCTGGGCCACCTGGTGACCGCGGTTCAGGTCGGTGGTCCATACCGTGCCGGAGAGGCCGTATCTGGTCATGTTGGCGTAGGCAACGGCCTCCTGGGCGGTATCGAAAGGCGTCACCGTAACCACCGGACCGAAGATCTCCTCGGTCATGACGCGGCAGGAGGGCGTCAGGCCGGTAATCACGGTGGGTTCCAGGTAATAACCACCGCGCAGGTCGGGGTCTACCCCGGGTCGATTCCCTCCCAGAATCACGGTGCCGCCTTCCCGGCCGGCCAGCGAGATATAGCTTTCGACCTTGTCGCGATGGGCGGCGCTGACCAGGGCGCCCAGGTTGGTGTCGGGGTCCTTGGGATCGCCCACCACCAACTCGCCGGCGGCCTGGGTAAAGCGCTCCAGGAACTCCTCATAAACCGGGCGCTGTACGAAAATGCGCGAACCGCACAGGCAGATCTCGCCCTGGTTGGCAAATGACGAGCGCACGGTGGTGGGAATGCAATTGTCCAGGTCGGCATCGGCGAAAATGATATTGGCGTTTTTACCGCCCAATTCCAGGCCCAGCTTTTTGAAGTAGGGCGCTGAATCGCGGATGATGCTCGTCGCGGTCGCGGTGCCGCCTGTAAAGGAAATCAAGGGTACGTCGGGATGCGCTACCAGGGCCGCGCCCGCCTGGGGACCGGCGCCGAAAACCATGTTACAGACACCGGGCGGCAGGCCGGCCTCGTCGAATACTTCGGTCAGCATGTACGCGGTCAACGACGTCAACTCGGACGGTTTACAGACGGCGGTGTTGCCAACGGCCAGCGCGGGGGCAATCTTCCAGGTGAGCAGGTAAAGCGGCAGGTTCCAGGGAGAGATCAGGCCGGCCACGCCGACGGGTTTGCGATGGGTATAGTTGAGCGCGGAACCCTCCGTCATGTGGACGGCGTCCTCTTGGTGGATTACGGCGCCCGCAAAGAACCGAAAGTTGGTGCAGGCGCGGGGGATATCCACACCACGGGCCAGCGAGACCGGCTTGCCCTGATCGCTTGATTCGGCCTCGGCAAACAGTTCCAGCTTCTGTTCCAAAAGGTCGGCAATGCGGTTCAAAACAGCGGCCCGCTCCCCGGCGGGCGTAGCCGCCCAATCGGGAAAAGCAGAGCCGGCGGCGGCAACCGCGTTGTCTACATCCACGGCCGTCGAGGAGGGCACCTGGTGACTGACCTCGCCGGTAGAGGGATTGTAACTGTCCAACCATTGGTCTTCGACCGGATCGACCCGGCGGCCGCCGATATAGTTCGCCAGTTTCATAAGTCACCTCGTAGAAAGGTTTCGTCTACCACGGCTGGGCAGGCATTGTAACAACATTCCAAGGACTTGCATAGTCCTGCCGGAGTTTCCGGTCGAGGCCGTTCGCAACCCGGACCGAACGACCCTTTTCAATACGGCTGCGTCAACCTTGCGGAGCGCAAACGACCCTTACGATCATGAGAGCCTCGAAGGCATTTGCCATCCTATCCTCCCATCTGCTGATGAACGGTTACGTGCTCAACCGTGATACAATCGGCAAGGCAACAAGACATGAGGAATTGCTTCTCAAAAAGAACCTGGCCCGCGTGATGGGCTTTGACCCGATCAAAGAGGAGGTCACCCAATGGCTGAATTGAATTACCGGGAAGTTTTGGAACAAATTCTATTAGAATACACGAAGATCCCCTATGCCTTCGGAGACATCACCACTGAGGCTGTTTTCGACCATGACAAAGACCGTTACCTCCTCGTCAATGTCGGCTGGGATCAAGGGAAGCGCATTCACGGGAGCCTCGTCCACATCGATATCATCGATGGTAAGTTTTGGATCCAGCGTGACGGTACCGAGGAAGGTATTGCGGTAGCGTTAACCAGGGCCGGTATTCCCAAGGACCACATCGTTCTTGCCTTCAGGCCTCCCGAAATGAGAATCCACACCGGCTTTGCGGTTGCTTGAGGTCTGAAACTTCTGCCCGGTTCCAACTTCGGTCCCGCCTTTTGACTTTGAGACTTTCTCGTAATAAGCCGCCTTGTTCCGGGGCCCGGCTGTTGTTATGATGGGGGCGAATGAGGGAGGCGTAGCACTGCCATGAGCAAAAAAATCGTTTTGTGTAAGCCTAATGGGTTCTGTGCCGGTGTCGACCGCGCCATTAAAATCGTAGACCTGGCCCTGGACGCCTATGGTCCGCCCATCTACGTCAACCATGAAATCGTGCACAATCACTACGTCGTCGACAGCCTGACCGCCAAGGGCGCGGTATTCGTGGACGATCTCGATGAGGTGCCCGTGGGTGAGCGCTTGATCTATTCCGCTCACGGCGTCAGTCCGGAAGTCCGCGAGAAAGCCAAGGCCCGGAATCTGCGCGAGTTGGACGCCACCTGTCCGCTGGTTACCAAGGTCCACATGGAAGCCGTGCGTTTCGCCCGACGCGGTTACCATATCTTTTTAATCGGTCACGCCGACCATGTTGAAGTGATCGGCACCTACGGCGAGGTTCCCGAAAGCATTACCATCGTGGAGCCCCATCGCGGCGAAGCCTTGCACAGAGCCATACGTCACCTGCCCGAACCGCCCACCGACCAGTTGATCTACCTCACCCAAACCACGCTGAATGTAGACGATTGCCTGGCCGTGGTCGATGCCCTGCAACTGCGCTTCCCCACCCTGGTGGGTCCGCCCAATGACGATATCTGCTACGCCACCACCAACCGTCAGTACGCGGTCAAGGCCGTCGCGGAACAACTGGACTTTTTCGTGGTGGTCGGTGCGCCCATTTCCTCCAACTCCAAACGATTGGTGGAGGTTGCCAAAGAATCGGGCTGTAAGGCTCAATTGTTCCAGGGCGTAGATGAATTGAAACAACACGATCTGAGCGATTACCAATCCATCGGCATCACCGCCGGCGCCTCCACACCGGATATATTGGTTCAGGAGATCATCGCCTATCTGACCGAGCAGGGTTTCGACCAGTTCGAGGAGTTCAACCACGTGGAAGAGAACCTGGCTTTTACCATCCCCTATCACTTCAGAAAAGACCTGGAAGAAAAAGGGATCTCCGTCTAATGTCCCGACCCGGCGCGCTGCTGTCCCGCATTCCTGAGTTTCAAACCAGGCAATCCATAAAAATCGCGCCCAATACATCCGTTCCGGTTACCGACAGGCTTTTGCGTCTTATCGATTCCGCACCTTTCCAACGCCTGAGGCGCATTCGCCAGTTGAGTATGAGCGACCAGGTCTTTCCCTCGGCCACGCACACCCGCTTCTCACACGCCCTCGGCGTCTACAGCAATGTCATCGATTACTTGCGGCAGCTCGACCAGTTTCCCCAGTTCTACAACAGCTTCAGCGAACAGGACTACCTGGGGATCATGCTGGCCGGCCTGTTGCACGACCTGGGTCACTATCCCTGTTCGCATCAACTGGATCACCTGCCCGCCTTCCCCGCGCACGAGGAACTGACCATCGGCATCATCAACGGCGATATTCAGCTGGACGGGGTCAACATTGCGGATCTGCTGCACGAACATTTCGACCTGGCCCCGGTCAATATCACGCGGTTCCTGGGACCGGCCGACGAGTTGGAATCCCACCACCGCTTGATGAAGCAGTTGATCGATTCTCCCATCGATGCCGACAAATGCGATTATCTGCCGCGTGACAGTTACTTCTGCGGCTTGGACTTCGGTACCGGTTTCGACCGTGACCGCTTCATCCAAAACCTGATTCCCTCGGGCGACCACTTGTGTGTCCACGAAAAGGGCCTGATGAGCGCGGAACGTTTTCAGCTTGCCCGCTACTGGATGTACCGCTCGGTGTACTGGGGGCACACGGTCCGCGCCCTGATCACCATGTTGTCCACGGCCGTCGACTACCTGCAAACGGACGACTTGGGGCCCGATTGGGCCGACCGGCTCTTGCACTTCAACGACCACAACTTCCTGAACTGGCTGCACGGACACGCCCGACCGCCCGGCCAGGAGTTGATCGAAATGGTGCACCACCGCCGGGAACCGTTTAAAAGGGTGTTTACCATTTCGTTCCATCACAAGCCCAAGACCTATCAGTTGTTGCAGGGAGAAGGGCTGCGCAAGACCATCACCGACGAACTGAGGAACTGGGCTTCTGAACACGGCCTGGAATTGAAGCCGCATCACCTGATATGGGATGTGCCCCCGCTTTACAAGTCGCGTACCTGGGAATCCTTTCCCATTCGCCTCAACTCCGGCGAGGAGGTTCCCATTGCCCGTGAGAGCCCGGTGATCGAAGCGTTGAGCAATGCCTTTCTGCACGGCGTTCGCAAGATTCGCCTGTTCAGTCACCCGTCCTTCGCCAGGCTACGAAAGGAGAACCTGGATACCTGTCCCGACCTGGCCGATTTCCTCAATAATTAATGCCGTAACCTGAAACCCGTGGAAGCAATCGATGAAATCTCTATCTAAATACCTGGTGCTGGCCTGCCTCTATTTCTCGCAGGGCCTTCCGTATGGCTTCTTTTTACAGGCCCTGCCCATCATCATGCGCGATATGGGCGCAAGTCTGCCGCAGATCGGTGCGGCGTCATTGCTTTCACTGCCCTGGGCGCTCAAGTTTTTGTGGGCGCCGCCGGTCGACCGCTACGGCACCAAGAAGATCTGGATTCTGGCGCTTCAGGCCACGGCGGTCATGCTCTTCCTGGTTCTGGGACTTCTGCCCAGGTACGAGGGTTTTCTTTACCTGATGATCGGTTTCCTGATCGCCAACCTGGTGGCGGCCACCCAGGATATTTCCTCGGACGGCCTGGCCGTGCTGCTGCTCAATCGATCGGAACGCGGGGTGGGCAACGGCTTGCAGGTGGCCGGCTATCGATTGGGCATGGCCTTCGGCGGCGGTTTCATCCTGATGTATTTCACGGCACTGCAATGGAAGGGTTCCTTCCTTACCATCGCTGCCGCATTGGCCCTGGCTTCGATACCTATTTTCTTCGTCAAGGAGCCGCAACCCAAAGACAACAAGCAACGTCAACCGATGCTGCAAATTCTTACCGGCTTTTTCAAGCGGCCTGGGATTTGGGGCTGGTTGTTGGTGATCAGCTTCTACAAATTCGGTGACGCCATGGCGACCGTCATGTTGAAACCCTACCTGCGCGATCGCGGTCTCAGCGTGGAGGAATTCGGCTTCTATCTGGGCACGATCGGGGTGGTCTCCGGCCTGTTGGGCGCCTTAATCGGCGGCTGGCTGGTTCGGTTTCTGGGCCGATATCGGGCGGTGATCTTCTTCGGTATTTTTCAGGGGTTGACCGTACTGACCTATTTCCTGTTCGTGCGCGGCATGTTCTCCGAGGACTTGCTGCCCTACCTGATCGGGCTGGAATACTTCAGCGGCGGCACCTCCACGGTGGCCATTTTTACGGTCATGATGGACGCCTGCCGACCCAAAACCGGCGCTACCGATTACACCATTCAGGCCAGTCTTGTGGTCGTCTCCACGGGTACGGCAAATGTGCTGGCCGGCTTCGTCGCCCAATCACTGGGTTACGACGGCAACTTCCTGGTGTCGGCCGTCCTCTGCTTCACCGGCGTTGCTCTCTTCGCCTGGCGCTTCCGCAACTACACGGTAGAGCAAGGCTTTACACTGAAGCAATAGCGCCGCCAACTGCCGGAAATCAGACAGTTCGGCGAGCCGGCAGTGTCAAAACCATGGTGAAAGAAGGTAACCTAACCGACCGGGAACCACCATTTTAGGGTGTGAGCAAGGGTCTCGCCCGGTCGACTACCTTCCTTTCACATGGAAAGAACGGCACTCGCTCCGTCGACTACGTCAAAACCACGGTGAAACGAACCCACTCAACCGACCGGGAACCACAATTTTAGGGTGAAAGGAAAGGTCTCGCCCGGTCGACTGCTTTCCTTTCACATGGAAAGCACAGTACTCGCTCCGCCGACTACGTCAAAACCATGGTGAATTGACTCCGCTCAACCGAACTGGAACCGGCATTTCAGGGTGAAAGGAAGGTTCCCGACCGGCCGAGAGCCTTCCTTTCGTATCGAAACCCGAACGCTCGTCCGACCGACAGGTTCCGGGTTATAACTCCAGCGCGGTTTCACCTTGAGCCAGTTTGTCGATGACGCGGTTGACCTCGCGTTCTCGTTCAACGGCGTGTTCTGCCGAGAAGAATGTGTAGATGGCCGGGATGATGAACAGGGTCAAGGCGCCGCTGAAGACCAGGCCGCCGATGACCGCGATGCCCATCGAGACGCGGCTTTCCGCGCCCGCACCCAAAGCCAGGGCAATGGGCATAATTCCCAGGATGGTGGATGTGGAGGTCATCAGGATGGGTCGAAAGCGCGCGACGGCGGCTTCCTGTACCGCCTCGGTCAGACTGAGGCCCTTGGTCTTCTTGCGCTGGTTGGCGAACTCCACGATCAGGATGCCGTTTTTGGTAACCAGGCCGATCAGCATAATGATGCCGATCTGGCTGAACACGTTGAGCGACTGACCGAAGTACCACAGGGACAGAAGCGTCCCGGTCAGCGCCATGGGCACGGTGAACAGGATGATGAAGGGATCGCGGAAACTCTCGAACTGCGCGGCCAGGACCAGGTAGATCAGGACCAAGGCCAGACCGAAGGCAAAGGTGAGGCTGGAGGAACTCTCGACAAAGTCGCGGGAGGGTCCGGCCAGGGCGGTGCTGAACCTGTCGTCCAATAACTCGGCGGCAATGGCTTCCATGGCCTGGATACCCTCATCCAGGGTTTTGCCCTTCGCCAGTCCCGCGCTGACGGTAGCGGACACGTAGCGGTCCGTGCGGTAGAGGGTGGGCGGGCGGCTTTCCTCGCGCACCGCGAGCAGGTTGTCCATCTGCACCAGTTCGCCGTTCGCGCCACGCACATAGAGGGAGGTCAGATCGGTAGGCGTATCGCGGTCCTCGCTCTCCATTTGACCGATGACCTGGTATTGCTTGCTGTTGCGGATGAAATAGCCGAAACGTTGACCGCTATAGGCCAATTGCAGGGTTTGCGCCACGTCCAGAACACTGACGCCCATGTCCCTGGCTCTGGCCCTGTCGATATCCACCCGTAAAACCGGTTTGTTGAACTTCAGGTCCTCACTGACTACTTGGAAAGTGGGATGCGCCCGCGCTTTCTCCAGGAATTTGGGCAGTACTTCCTTCAAACGGGTGAGGTCGGGGGCTTGGATGACGAATTGTACCGGCAGGCGCACGCGACGTCCGCCGATGGTCTGCGGTTGCGACACAAAGGTGCGCGCCCCGGTCTCGCCTCTCACGAACCCGTTCAGGACATCGGCAATTTCCTGCTGACTGCGCTCGCGCTCATCCGCCTGGTTCAGGATCACGCGCACGAAACCCGAGTTCACCGAACTGGAGGCGCCGAATCCCGGGGAGGTGACGCTGATGATGGCGTCCGTCTCGGGTACGCGCTGTTGAATGCCGTAGATCAGGCGGTCCAGGTAATGGTCCATATAACCGAAGGTCGCGCCCTCGGGTCCCGTGGAGATCATGACCAGGCTTGCCCGGTCTTCCAGGGGCGCCAGCTCGCGGGGCAGCTTTTGGAAGTAGTCCCAAGCCAGATAGAAGCAGGCGGCTATGATGAGGAAGGCGGACCAGCGCACATGCATGAACCCTGTCAACATCTTGCGGTAGACCCTTGTCAACATACTGAAGAAGGGTTCGGTGGCGTTGTATAGGAAGTTGTGGGTCTTGCGTTGCTTCAGGATGCGCGAACACAGCATCGGCGTCAGCGTCAGGGCCACGAAACTGCTGATGATCACCGATCCGGCGACCACCACGCCGAACTCGCGGAACAGTCGTCCGGTAAGCCCTTGTAAGAAGATCACCGGCAGGAACACGGCAACCAGCGCGACGGTCGTGGCAACCACCGCGAAAAAGATTTCGATGGTGCCGGTGATACCTGCCTCGATGGGGTTCATGCCGCGTTCGATCTTGGCGTAGATATTTTCCAGGACCACGATCGCGTCGTCCACCACCAGACCGATGGCCAGAACAATCCCCAGAAGCGTGAGGACGTTGATGGAGAAACCCGCGATATACATCACGAAAAAGGCGCCGATCAGCGAGATGGGAATGGCCAGGACCGGAATCACCGTGGTGCGCCAATCGCGTAGGAAGAAGAAGATCACCAATACAACCAGTGAGAAGGCAATGATGATGGTTTGCTTGACTTCCAGGATACTGGCGCGGATGTAGTTGGTGATATCGAAGCCCACGCCGATTTCGATATCGACGGGAAGATCTTTCTTGATGGATTCCACGCGTTCATAGAAGGCGTCGGTGATGGCGATGTTGTTGGCGCCGGCCTGGGGAATCAGCACCACGCCGACCATGGGCTCGCCGTCCCGTTTGAGAATGGTGCGCATGTTTTCAGGACCCAACTCGGCGCGGCCCAGGTCGCGGAAGCGCACCACGCTGTCCGGCGTTTCCTTGATGATCAGGTCGTTGAAATCCTCCGCGGTTTGCAGGCGGCCCAGGGTGCGCACGGTCAGCTCGGTATTGTCGCCCTCGATGCGGCCGGAGGGTAGTTCCACATTCTCGCGGTCGATTGCGGTGCGCACATCGCGGGGCGTCAACCCGAAGCTTGCCAGCTTGACCGGGTCCATCCACAGGCGCATGGAGGGTTTCTTGGAGCCCCAGATGCGGATCTCGCTGACGCCGGGGATGGTTTGGAGACGTTCCTTGAACAGGTTGATGGCGATATCGGTCAATTCCATGGCGTTGCGGCTGTCGCTCTTCACATTCAGGAACACGATCGGCTGAGCGTCGGCATCCGCCTTGGAAGTGATGGGTTTTTCGGAATCGGGCGGCAGCGAACGCTCGGCGCGGGAAACCCGCTCGCGCACATCGTTGGCGGCGGCTTCCAGGTCGATCTCCAGGTTGAACTCAACGGTGATGGTGCTGCGTCCCTCGCGGCTGACCGAGGTAATGGTGCGGATGCCGGCGATGCCGTTGATGCTTTCTTCCAGGGGTTCGGTAATCTGGGACTCGATAATCTCCGCATTGGCGCCGGTATAAGACGTGGAAACGGTAATGATGGGCGGATCTACCGAGGGATATTCGCGAACGCCCAGGAAGTTGAAGCCGAGAAAGCCGAAGATGATGATGGCAATGGACATTACCATGGCCAGCACGGGCCGGCGAATGCTGATGGTGGACAACCTCATTCCACGACCTCCGCCGAGGGTTCGGCAACCTGGACAGCCGCCCCCTCGCGCAATTGCAGGATACCGGTGCGAATGACCAGGTCACCGGGCTGCAACCCCTCGATCACCTGCACGGTCGACGGGGTGCGGATGCCGGTTTTCACCTTGCGTTCGCTTGCCTTGCCGTCCACGGCCACGAACACCTTTTGGCCGCCCAACGCGGGGATCAGCGCCTCGCTGGGCACCAGCAGCGCATTGTCGAACTCTTCAAAAATCAGTTCCACCGAGGCAAAGGTCCCCGGCAAGATGGAGCCGTCGGGATTGCCGGTGCGAGCGCGGATGGGCAGGGTGCGCGTGGCGGCGTCGATACGAGGTTCTACCGCGTAGACCTTGCCCTGGTAGACCCGCTCGCGACCCGGCAGGGTAAAGCGAATGTTTTTGCCCACGCTCACCTTGCCGGCGTATTTCCCGGGGATGGCAAAGCCGATCTTCACGGAATCAATTTTTTGGATGCCGGCGATGCGGGTATTGGTCGTCAGGTAACTGCCGAGGCTGATGTAACGGAAGCCCATCACGCCGTCGAACGGGGCGCGGATGATGGTTTTCTCCAGGCGGGCCTCCACCACTTCCAGTTCTGCTTTCAAGGTTTGCAAGCGGTTACGGGCCCGGTCGAAATTCTCCTGGCTGGTGGTGCCTTTAGCCAGCAGATTGCGCTGGCGTTGTTCGGTTTCCCGGGCCAGTTCCAACTCGTGTTTCAGGCGGCGCTTATCCGCTTGTAGTTCGGTATCGTTGATCTTTACCAACACATCGCCGGCTTTGACGGGACTGCCTTCCTCGAAGTGGATTTCGGTAACGCGGCCGGCGAATTCGGCGCGTAATTCAGCTTGCTCATCGGCCAGGACGTTGCCGTTGACGAGAATCTTGTCTTGAATGACGGAGGGCATAACCCGTGTAACTTCCACCGGCAACGCGCTTCGCTTGGGAGGCGGCGCCGAGGCGGCGTTTCCGTCGCCCTTCGCCTTGAACAGGCGTGGATAAATCGCGATGCCGATCACCGCAAGAATCGCGATCCACAACAATACCTTGGTAAACTTGCCCATACGCACCTCACCACATCGATATAACTGATGTCGGAGGAATGTCCTGGACAGGTGCCGGGAAAGTAACCGGGAATCTACAGGCTGGAAGCTGTCAGGAGGAGAAGACTTCTTCCAAAGAGTTTTTGGTTATAAGCAGCTTGCCCCATTCTTTTATTCGGCTTTCATCGGCGCCGGAGATTTTTTGGAGAACCCAGCCGGGCAGGGGACCGAAACGGTCTTCAGCTAATTCCAGAAAGAAACCGACAACGCCTTCCTGTCGTCCTTTTTTTAGCCCTCTGAGTTCCCATCGGTTTAGATATTCCATTTTCTCTTCTCCTACTTCTTTATTTAGTTCCTCTTCGAGCTGTTTGTCAAGCAAAGCCGCATGAGGCAGGGCTGGGATTCGAGGTTGGAAAAAGGAAAGGGGACCGAACTTCGGTCCCCCGTCCACATTTAATATGTTGTTCCGCCGGCCTTGCTTCAATGCTCCAGGTATTCGGGCAGCGTCTTGACGTAGGTTTCGACGACGAACTCCTGGCGCAGCTTTTTGAGGAATTCGTCGACCGCCTTTTCCATCCGCGGCGCGCGCATGGCGTTGACGATTTGTTCGCGAACCGAGTCCAGCGGTTTCGGGGTGGCGTCGGTCTTCTCCAAAATCTTCAGGATGAAAAACGAACCCTCTGTCTCCAACGTATCGGAGACCTGACCCACGTCCAGTTTCTTGACCATGTCCTCGATTTCTTTCAGCAGGTCGCCGTAGTTGACCGTGCCCAGGTCACCGCCGTTCTCCTTGGAGAAGGAGTCGCTGTGCACTTTGGCCGCCTCGCCGAAGTCCATCCCCCCGGCCAGATCCGCGCGGCATTTGGAGATGCGCTCCTGGATCTCGGCGGGCGTGCCCACGTCCTTGCGGAAGACGATTTCGGCGATGCGGTAACTGGCCGGCACCATGTAATCCTTTTTATTTTCGTCGTAGTACTTGGCGATCTCATTGTCTTCGAAAGTGATTTTGTTCAAAACCAGGCTTTGGATGGCCGCGCGGGCACTGTCTTCGCGCATGCGTTTGTCCACCAACTCATCCATGGTCAGGTTGGTTTGACGTTTGACCTCTTCCTCGAACTCGGCCTCGCTGAGACCCGCCTGCTCGCGCATGCCCGCCAACAGGCTGATGGTTTCCTCACGCGAGAAGGCCACGCCGGATTCCACTGCTTTTTCATATAAAAGCAGGGTCTGCTCGGCCTCGGACACCGCGGCATCCCAGGCTTCCTTCAGTTTGGCGTCCAGGTCGGCGCCGCTCGCCTCTTGCAGGGCCTGTTTGCGGATGTCCTGGTACAGGTTCACCAACTCCTGCTCGGTCATCATCTTATCGTTGACCTTGATCGCAATCCGATCCACGAAAACACTTGTGGTCCTGTCTTGAAACAGCAACGTCATCAATAAAAGAAGTGTCATGGTCATACCTCATCCTGGGTGTCGGGTTCCGTGTAGGTGAAGGGCAGTTTGTCGGCATGGACCTTCACGGGTATCTTCTCACGGAATCGCTTCACTTTCTGGTTGAACAATTTAACGGCCCGTTCCCGTTCCAACTTCTCGCGGATGTGGAAGTAAACTTCCTCCAACGGCTGCTGTACGGCCTCGATGATCGATTCGAGGTACAGGACGTAATACGATTCGGATTCCCCCAGTTTGACGGGAATCACGCGGCTGTATTGGCCGGGTTTCAAGGCGCCTCGCTTACCGGGGTTGAGAGCTTGGGCGAAAGGCTCCGGCAATTCATCCAGCGACATGGCCACGGCGACCTGGTGCCCGTCGTTGACCGCGAATGGCTCGGCCACCCGCGTGAAGGGGTCCTTGGAAGCGGCCAGGGCCTTGCGTAACGCGTCGGCTTGAGTTTTGTCGGCGGTTTGAACGAAGCGCAGGGTGTAACGGGCATCGCGTTTGTATTGTTCCTCGTGGTCCTGGTAATAGCGGGCCACCTCTTCATCGGGAACGGCCGCGGCCTCCTGGATCTCGCGCAACAGCAGTTGACGCACGGCCAGGCGACGCCGAAGCAGGCGACGACGCATTTCCTGGTCCTCGGGAGAGAGCAGGGGAATCTGGTTGGCTATTTCCAGGTTGCCCGCCACCACGGCTTCCACTTCCTCGTCGGTTACCCGTTGAAACTCGGCAATGACCAGTTCGCGCAGAAACGCGTGGAAGATGCGCGAGTGGATATCATCATCGATCTCCCCGCTCAGTTCGGGGTACAAAGAGCGCACATAATACTGGTATTCGTCCAGATGAACCGGACCGCCGCGGGTTTCCGCGATCACCGGATTGTGGTTGCGCCCGCTCTCGTTGTTGCCGCCGGTGCAACCGAGAAGGGCTGTCAAAATGGCGACGGAAACGGCGGGTTTTGTCATATTGGCGCTTATCATAACCGAAACGTCGGTCCTCCCCTGCTTGGGATTCTGCCGAAGCAAGATCCCTGCCGCCGATGCGGCAAAACACCCTAGTTTACACGATCAGCGACGATGCGGCGTCATCAATTGGGAACAAATTATCCGGCACAACGTAGAAAACCAGCTCGTCATAGGTGAGCGCGTGCAAGGTCAGACTACGGTTCCCGGCCTTGTGACCCTCGGGTACGTCGGAGTTGTCATCGACCCCGGTGAAGGCGTGGAAACCGCCGCTGCTGCTGCACCGCTCCCCGATTCGGTCCAGGCTGTAGCCGCAGACGGCGCAGGAGCCGGGCATGATCAGCAGGCCGCGAAAAGTGTAGAAGCGCACGGATGAGGGCGCCTCGTGCCTGGTTGCGCCGCGCGCGCGAAAGGCGTCTACCACGGCCAGGTCTCCGTCCAACAGCAATACGACCTCGTCGATCAGGTCTACCTCGATGATCATCACGCCTCCGGGCCGCTTGCAGCGGCCGAAGTTTCTATTTTGCACACGGCCGGCCCGATGCGCAATCGTCTTCATTGGAAATTGGATGTCGGTTATTAGCAAGGGCCGCCCACATCTATATATAATGAAGCCTCGATAGAAGGAGGTTCGATCCATGAGTGAGCTATCCGGAATGCCCTGGCATCCCTTCCTGGTCCACTTTCCCGTTGCGCTTTGGCTGTTCGGCTCGGTCCAATTGACCATTGCCGTGTGGCGGGGCAAACCCCAATGGGAAAAGGCGGCGTGGGCGCCGTTGGCAACGGCGGCTGTCCTGGCTATTCCCGCGGCCCTGACCGGGCAGAATGAGATGACCGCCCGAGCGCTCAGCGGCCCGGCCATGGAACGCCATCAAGACATGGGCAATCTCCTGCCCTGGCTCATGGGCATCCTGGTAGTTTTGAAGGTGCACACCACCCTGCGAAAAGGGGCCCGTCCCCTGCCCGGAATAATTTGGATCATCCTGGTGCTTGCAGTCTCGGCGCTGGTCATTTATACTGCATCACTCGGCGGCACACTGGTCTACGGAGTGCTGTTGAACGGGTGAGTTAGAGGCAAATGTTTTTTGAAACTTTTTGTTGTACACCCAAGGCTTTTCTGATATAAATTTGACCTCGTTGCGCTTAGGTCAAAAGCTGAGGCGCGGCGGCGTTTATTTTTAGAGGAAATGGGGAAATTCCAGAGTGGCCAAATGGGGCAGACTGTAAATCTGCTGTCTTATGACTTCGGTGGTTCGAATCCGCCTTTCCCCACCATCCTCTCGAAAATAGATGTTAGAAGCGGGAATAGCTCAGCCGGCTAGAGCATTAGCCTTCCAAGCTAAGGGTCGCGGGTTCGAATCCCGTTTCCCGCTCCAAAGAATAAACGGTTATGCCCTTATAGCTCAGTGGTAGAGCGCGTCCTTGGTAAGGACGAGGTCATCGGTTCAAGTCCGATTAAGGGCTCCACCCCTTTTTTCTTTCGCAAGCAACGAATCCCTGGAAAGCACAGCGCAGCTGCTACAGAAAACATTAGGAGAAGGGCGTAATGGCTAAAGAGAAGTTTGAACGTACCAAGCCGCACGTCAACATCGGCACGATCGGTCACGTTGACCATGGCAAAACCACCCTGACGGCCGCTATCACGATGACCCTGGCCTCCCAGGGCCTGGCCGAAGTCAAAGACTATGACCAGATCGACAACGCGCCGGAAGAGCGCGAGCGTGGCATCACCATCAACACCGCCCACGTGGAGTACCAGACGGAAGCGCGCCACTACGCTCACGTTGATTGCCCCGGTCACGCTGACTATGTGAAGAACATGATTACCGGTGCCGCGCAAATGGACGGCGCGATCCTGGTTGTTTCCGCCGCTGACGGCCCCATGCCCCAGACTCGCGAACACATCCTGCTGGCCCGCCAGGTGCAGGTTCCCAGCATTGTTGTTTTCATGAACAAGACCGACCAGGTTGACGACGAAGAACTGCTGGAACTGGTCGAGATGGAAATTCGCGAGCTGTTGAGCGATTACGAATTCCCCGGCGACGACATCCCCGTCACCATGGGCTCCGCGCTGAAAGCCGTTGAAGGCGACGAAGAGCATCGCGCCAAGGTCATGGAACTGATGAATAGCGTCGACGAATACATTCCCACGCCCGAGCGTGCTTTGGACAAACCCTTCCTGATGCCCATCGAGGACATCTTCTCGATCTCCGGTCGCGGTACCGTTGTTACCGGCCGTATCGAGCAGGGCCAGATCAAAGTTGGTGAAGAAATTGAAATCGTGGGTATCCGCGAAACGCAAACCAAGGTTTGCACCGGTGTGGAAATGTTCCGCAAGCTGCTGGACAGCGGCCAGGCCGGCGACAACGTGGGTCTGCTGCTGCGCGGTACCGACAAGAAAGATGTTGAGCGCGGCCAGGTTTGTTCCAAGCCCGGTTCCATCACGCCGCACACCATCTTCGAAGCCGAGGTCTACATCCTGTCCAAGGACGAGGGCGGCCGTCACACGCCGTTCTTCAACGGTTATCGTCCCCAGTTCTACTTCCGTACGACGGACGTGACCGGTGTGATCGAACTGCCCGAGGGCACCGAAATGGTAATGCCCGGCGACAACGTCACCATCACGGGTAAGCTGATCACCCCGATCGCCATGGACCAGGGTCTCCGCTTTGCAATCCGCGAGGGCGGCCGTACCATCGGCGCCGGCGCCGTTGCCAAAATCGTCGAATAATCCACTTGAAAATTCCCTTGTCGATTTTGACCCCAAGGTCGGCAAGGGTCTCTTTCTGTCTATAGGGGTATAGCTCAGTTGGTAGAGCAGCGGATTCCAAATCCGCAGGTCGTGGGTTCGAGTCCTACTGCCCCTGCCATACAAACGAACAACCGAACAAGCCCGGGAGAAATACGTGTCCAAGATGGTAACCTATTGGCAAGACGCCAGAAAAGAACTGAAAAAAGTACATTGGCCGGACAAGCCCAAAGTGGTTGAAACCTCCATCGTGGTCGGTGCTTGCACCGCGGTCTTCGCGCTCTACCTTTGGGGCGTTGATCAGATCATCACCCGGCTCCTTGACGTCCTGTTCTACTAAACCGATTCCTGCCGGACATCGACTCTTTCCAAGGTGGCGCGCTATGGCTGACGAACAGATGCAGTGGTATATCATACACACCTACTCCGGGTATGAAAACAAGGTTAAAGAAAGCATCGAGCAGCGTTTTACCGCCTTGGAGAAGGATGAACTTCTGGGCGAGGTTCTCATCCCGACCGAAAACGTGTTGGAGATGAAGAACGGCAAGAAGGTCGTCACAACCAAGAAGCTGTTTCCCGGTTATATTTACATCCGCATGAGACTTACCGATGAAGGTTGGCATGTGGTCAAGAATACCCCCCGTGTGACGGGTTTTGTCGGTGGCCGCAACCCCGCGCCGCTGAGTGAGGAAGAAATCAACCAGATCCTCAACCAGGTTCACATGGCCCAAGAGAAACCCAAACCGAAATTCATGTTCGACACCGGCGAGAAGATCAAGATTATCGACGGCCCGTTCGCGAACTTCGTCGGCTCCGTCGACGAGATCAACGAGGACAAGGGTACCCTGAAAGTGATGGTTACCATTTTCGGCCGATCCACGCCGGTAGAGTTGGGTTTCCACGAAGTAGAGAAGATTTAGACCGAGGAAAACAATGGCAAAGAAGATCACAGGTTTCATCAAGCTGCAGTTACCGGGCGCCCAGGCTACGCCCGCGCCCCCGGTGGGTCCCGCTTTGGGTCAGCACGGCGTCAACATCATGGAGTTCGTCAAGGCGTTCAACGCGCGGACGGCCCAGAATCCCGGCCTGATCGTACCGGTTGTCATCACCGTTTTTGCCGACCGTTCGTTCACCTTTGAAGTCAAGACACCGCCCGCCAGCGTGCTCATCAAGAAGGCGCTGGGTTTAGAAAAGGGTTCCGGCGAACCCAACAAAACCAAGGTCGGCAAATTGACTCAAGAGCAAGTTACCGAGATCGCCCAGACCAAGATGCCCGACCTCAACGCGGGCAGCTTGGAAGCCGCGAGGTCCATGATCATGGGCTCCGCGCGTTCCATGGGTGTCGAGGTCGAGTTGGCGTCCTAAAGGGAAACCGACTCGGGCGCAGTCACCACCAGGCGCGGTAGAAATGGGGTGGGAGAGGTTTGTTAAAGGAGGTCTTATGGCGAAGAAGGGAAAGAAGCTTCGCGACGCTTCCTCCAAAGTCGAATCTCGACCTTATGTGTTGGAAGAAGCGCTGACGCTTCTCAAATCCTTTAGCACCGCTAAGTTCGATGAGACCGTCGAGGTCTCGATGCGACTTGGGGTTGACCCGCGGCACGCCGACCAGATGGTCCGCGGCACGGTTCAGCTCCCCCATGGCACCGGGAAAACCAAGCGTGTTCTGGTCATCGCCGACGGCGAGCCCATGAAGCAGGCGGAGGAAGCAGGTGCCGATATTGTAGCCGGCGAAGAGATCGTTGCGAAGATCATGGACGGGTTCCTCGACTTCGACGCGGTCATCGCGACCCCTTCCATGATGCGGGTTGTCGGCCGGCTCGGTAAGGTACTCGGTCCCCGTGGTCTTATGCCCAACCCGCGGACCGGCACCGTCACAATGAACGTTGCAAACGCCGTCAAGGAAATCAAGGCCGGTAAGGTCGCCTACAAGGTCGACAAAACCGGGATCATCCACGGTCCCGTCGGCAAGAAATCCTTCGATCTGGCCAAGCTGTTGGAAAATGCCGAGAGTCTCGTCCAAAGCGTACTCAAGGCGAAGCCCCCCGGGGCGAAGGGCAAGTACGTCAAGAGCGTACATATCTCCTCTACCATGGGTCCCGGTATCGAAATCGATCCCGGTTCACTCGGTGCGACTTAAGGAGGGCAGAGTATGGATCGCGATACTAAAAAACAGATCGTCGAACAACTGAAGACCGACCTGGACGGCGTGTCCAGCATCTTCCTCTGTGACTTCAAAGGTCTCACGGTGGAGAAAGACACGCAACTGCGCCGCAGCATGCGTGAACAGGGTTCCAGCTACAGCGTCGTCAAAAACACGCTGTTGAAACTGGCCATTGTCGATTCGGACTTCGACAAGGTGGACGACCACCTGGCCGGCAACACCGCGCTTGCCTATAACAGGGAAAGCGCCGTCGAACTGGCAAAGTTGATCCGCGACTTCTCCAAGGATAACCAGGCTTTTAAATTCAAAGCCGGCGTTATCGAGGGCAAAGTCATCGACGTAAACGGCCTGGAAGCCCTGGCAAGCCTGCCGCCTAAGGAAGTGCTGGTTTCCAAGTTGATGTTCATGATGAACTACCCGGTACAGGGTCTTGTGACAAGCCTTTCCGGTGTCATCCGCAATCTCGCAGTCGTCCTTGACCAGGTCAAGGAAAAAAAATCAGAAGATAATTAAAGTAGTGTTAAAGGAGCATGTCCATCATGGCTACGATGACCAAAGAAGAATTGATTGAACAAATCAAGTCCATGACTGTCATGGACCTGGCCGAGCTGGTTAAGGCTCTGGAAGAAGAATTCGGCGTGTCCGCCGCTGCCGCTGCCGCACCCGTGGTCGTTGCCGGCGGTGACGCCGGCGGTGCACCCGCTGCCGAAGAAAAGACCGAATTCGACGTCATCCTGGAATCCCCGGGTGAGAAAAAGATCAACGTTATCAAGGCTGTCCGTGGTATCACCAGCCTTGGCCTCAAGGAAGCAAAAGCGCTTGTCGACGGTGCCCCCAACCCCGTCAAGGAAGGCGTTTCCAAAGAGGAAGCAGAAGAAATCAAGGGTAAACTGGAAGAAGCCGGCGCATCTGTCAAGCTGGCCTGATTTCGCAAATCTGGCGCGCGGCGCCGGTTTTCACAACCGGCGCCGTTCCGTCCCGAGGGTTCACTTGGGCTGGATGACAACCCTAAAAATGCAACCGATTGTTCGAAACCGGGCTTCCAAGAGTGGAGTTCCGGTCTTTTTGTGTCTACAGGCTGGTAAACTGGTGGCTGAGCCTGGAAGAACATTGGGAGGAACGTCATATGATGGGCAATATAGAGCATAGCTATCGGGAGAGAATGGATTTTGCCAAAATTTCCACCTCGATCCCCGTTCCCAACTTGATCGATATCCAAAAGCGGTCTTACCAGAGCTTTCTGCAGATGGACCGCCTGACGGATGAACGTGGGGACCAGGGGCTTCGAGCTGTTTTCGAATCTCTCTTCCCGATTCAGGATTTCAAAAAAACCTGCTCGCTGGAATTTGTCGATTACACTATCGGCAACTGGGAATGCCGCTGCGGGAAACTGCAAGGCATCCGGCACAACCGGACCCAGTGTAAGAGTTGCGGTCATATGATCATTTCCGATCAATATTCCAGCCATACCCTTACGTGTGATGCTTGCGGTGCGTCGAACCCGAACCAAAAAGCGATTTGTGATGTTTGCGGCACCTCCGTCAAACTGAAAGTCAAGTACTCGGTCAACGAGTGTAAAGAGCGGGGTCTGACCTTCGACGCCCCTCTGAAAGTTACCGTGCGCCTGGTGGTGTGGGACAAGGACGAGGAGTCCGGCGAAACCTCGTCCCTGCCGCGCGACATCAAGGAACAGGAAGTCTATTTCGGCGACATCCCCCTGATGACCGAACAGGGCACCTTCATCATCAACGGCACCGAACGCGTCATCGTTTCACAGATGCACCGCTCACCCGGCGTCTTCTTTTCCAACGCGGATGTCAAGGGCACCTACCACGCCCAGATCATTCCCTATCGCGGTTCCTGGATCGAGTTCGAAACCGACGCCAAGGGCCTGCTCTACGTGCGCATCGACCGCAAGCGTAAGTTCCTGGGCACCACCTTCCTCCGTTCCCTGGGTTGTATTGACAACCAGATCAGCGATAACGAATCGATCCTGCGCCTTTTCCAAGAACCCGCCAAGATCAAGGTCAGCGACGGTAAGCTGTGTTTCGGCCAGAGCACCGGAGCGATCGGCGCCAAGTTGGCCGAGGACGTGGTCAATGAAAACGGCGAAGTGGTTCTGGCCGCCGGCCGAAAAGTGACCAAGAGCAGCCTGCGCAATATGAAGAAGGCCGGGGTGGAATGGTACGCCGTACAGCCCGATTCAGCGCCCAAGGTCATCCTGCTGACCGACGCTATCAATGAAATGACCGGTGAAATCGTTGCCGAGGCCAACACCGTCTTGGACGAGGAACTACTGGCGCAATTGCAGGAAGAAGAGTTCGACGTACTGGAAGTCTTCTTCCCCGAAACCGATGTCACCGGCGAACTGGTTTCCAACACCCTGGCCCAGGACACCATCCGCAGTCCCGAGGAGGCCCTGGTCGAAATCTACCGCAAGATGCGCCCCGGCGATCCCCCGACGGTGGATTCTTCGCGCAAGCTGTTCCAGCAGATGTTCTTCGATCCCCAGCGCTACGACTTCTCGCGCGTGGGTCGCTTGAAGTTCTGCACCAAGTTGGGCCTGGAAAAGGACCTGACCCAGCGCATCCTCTCCGCGACCGATTTCTATGCGACCATTCGCTACCTGCTCGAACTGCACCGCGGTGTAGGCCAGATCGACGATATCGATCACCTGGGCAACCGTCGTGTGCGTAGCGTGGGCGAATTGTTGGAAAACCAGCTCCGCGTGGGCCTGGTCCGCATGCAGCGCGCCATCAAGGAAAAGATGAGCCTGTACAACGACCTCAACACCATCATGCCGCACGAACTGATCAATGCCAAGCCGGTGATGGCCTCGGTCAAGGAATTCTTCGGTTCCTCACAGCTCTCCCAGTTCATGGACCAGACCAACCCGCTGTCGGAGATTACGCACAAGCGTCGTCTGTCCGCGTTGGGTCCCGGTGGTTTGAGCCGCGAGCGCGCCGGTTTCGAGGTTCGAGACGTGCACACTTCGCACTACGGCCGGATCTGCCCGATCGAGACCCCTGAAGGTCCCAACATCGGTCTGATCTCCTCGCTGTCCTGCTTCGCCCGCATCAACGAGTTCGGCTTCATCGAATCGCCCTACTACCGGGTCGAGAACGGTTATGTGATCCGCGAGGGCCGCATCATCAATCCGGGCGATACCGGGTTCACCAAGGACGACGTGGTGACGGTTGACCAGATCGATGAAATGAACACCACTCTGGAAAAGCAGGGCAAGGCAGTCTGTACTTACGAACCCTACGCCCATTACCTCAGCGCCTGGGAAGAAGACAAGTACGTGATTGCCCAGGCCAACTCGCCCATAGACGGCCAGGGCCGCATCAACCAGGAACAGGTCAACTCCCGTTGTGGCGGTGAATTCAAGCTGTACCCGCGTGACACCATCAATTACATCGACGTTTCACCGAAGCAGGTTGTCTCCGTGGCCGCCTCCTTGATTCCCTTCCTGGAAAACGACGACGCGAACCGCGCCTTGATGGGTTCCAACATGCAACGCCAGGCCGTGCCCCTGCTGAAAACCGCCGCGCCCGTGGTGGGTACCGGCATGGAGTATATCGCCGCCCGCGATTCCGGGGCCACCGTGGTTTGCCGGAACGCCGGCTGGGTGGAAACCGTCGATGCCGAACGCATCGTCATCCGCCTGGAAGGCGCGGCCGACGATGTCAGTGAAACGCCTGACTTCGGTGTGGACGTCTACCTGCTGTCCAAGTTCAAGCGCAGTAACCAGAACACCTGCTTCAACCAGAAGCCCATCGTTCGTAAGGGCGACTTCGTGATCAAGGGTCAGGTGATTGCCGACGGCGCCTGCACGGAAAAAGGCGAACTTGCCTTGGGTAAAAACGTGCTGGTGGCCTTCATGCCCTGGCGCGGTTACAACTTCGAAGACGCCATCCTGATCTCCGAACGCGTTGTTCGGGAAGACGTCTATACCTCCATCCACATCGAGGAATTCGAAATCGAGGCGCGCGACACCAAGCTGGGCCCCGAGGAAATCACCCGCGACATTCCCAACCTGTCCGAGGAGTTCCTCAAGGACCTGGACGATGCCGGCATCATCCGCATCGGCGCCTCGATCAAACCGGGCAGCATCCTGGTCGGTAAGGTAACGCCCAAGGGCGAAACCCAGCTGACACCCGAGGAAAAGCTTCTGCGCGCCATCTTCGGCGAGAAGGCGGGCGACGTGCGTGACGCGTCCCTGTATACCTCGCCCGGTATCTACGGTACCGTGGTCGACGTGAAGATCTTCTCGCGTAAGGGCGTTGAAAAAGAATCCCGTTCGTTGCAGATCGAGGAAGATCAAACCATCAAACTGAAGCAGAACCTGGACGACCAGGAGCAGATCATCAAAAACCAGTCGGCCAAGAACATCCGCCGCCTGCTGAAGGGCAAGGAAGTCCTGGATGACGTGATCGATCCCGCTACCGGCGAGACCCTGATTGCTTCCGGCAACACCATCGACGATCCCGATGTGTTGCGGGTTCTGCGTTTCAACGACCTGAAGGCCGTTGACGTGGCCGATCCCAATGTTCAATTGGAGATCGCCAATATTTCTTCCAAAACCAACCAGCAGATCGAGGTTGCCCGCCAGGTCTTCGACGAAGAGGTCGAAAAACTGAAGCGCGGCGACGAACTGCCCCCGGGCGTGATCAAACTGGTCAAGGTCTACGTCGCCGTGAAGCGCAAGCTTCAGGTGGGTGACAAGATGGCCGGTCGCCACGGCAACAAGGGTGTCGTTTCCCTCATCCTGCCCGAGGAAGACATGCCCTACCTGCCCGACGGCACCTCGGTCGACGTGGTGCTCAACCCGCTCGGCGTTCCCTCCCGTATGAACGTCGGTCAGATCCTGGAAACTCACCTGGGTATGGCCGGTATTCGCCTGAAAAAATGGTTCTCCACACCCGTTTTCGACGGGGCGCGCGAGGCCGACATCAAGGAACTCCTCCAGGAGGCCGGGTTCAGTACTTCCGGTAAGACCATTCTCCACGACGGCCGTACCGGCGAGCCGTTCGAGCAACCGGTCACGGTGGGCGTGCTGTATATCATCAAACTGCACCACCTGGTCGACAACAAGATCCACTCGCGGTCCATCGGTCCCTACTCGCTGATTACGCAGCAGCCCCTGGGCGGTAAAGCCCAGTTCGGCGGCCAGCGTTTCGGGGAGATGGAAGTCTGGGCGCTGGAAGCCTACGGCGCCGCGCACATCCTCCAGGAACTGCTCACCGTCAAGTCCGACGATGTGCAGGGCCGTACCCGGATCTACGAATCGATCGTCAAAGGCGAGCCCGTCAGCGAGCCCGGTATCCCCGAGTCCTTCAACGTCCTTGTCAAAGAGCTTCAGAGTCTGGCGCTTGACGTCCACCTGTTCAAAAAAGAAGATGTGGACAACTACAAGGAAGAGATGGAACAGAAGAAAGAAGAAACCCAGGAAGAACAACAACAGTAACGGACTGAAGTACGGAGGAGCGTCGTATGCAGCGTCATGGATTTTTCAACCGCCAGCCTGCAATTAACGAATTCGAGGCAATTCGCATCTGTCTGGCCTCTCCCGAGACGATCCGGTCGTGGTCGTATGGTGAGGTAACCAAGCCGGAGACCATCAACTACCGGACGTTCAAACCGGAGAAGGACGGACTCTTTTGCGCACGCATCTTTGGTCCTGTTGTCGACTGGGAATGTCTCTGCGGAAAATACAAGCGGATGAAGTACCGCAACATCATTTGCGACAAGTGCGGCGTCGAGGTCACCCTATCCAAGGTGCGCCGCGACCGCATGGGTCACGTGGAACTGGCCGCGCCGGTTTCGCACGTATGGTTCTTCAAGGGCCTGCCCAGCCGGATCGGCTACTTGTTGGACATGCCCCTGAAAGACCTGGAGCGCGTGCTTTACTTTGAAGCCTACGTGGTCATCGATCCAGGCGGTATTTCGTCCATCCAAACCCGCGAACTGCTGACCGAGGAACGTTTCCGCCAGCTGCGCGAGGAATTCGGTCCCGTTTTCACCGCAAAAATGGGCGCCGAGGCCATCAAGGAACTGCTCAAGAGCATCGAGCTGCCGGATCTGGCCACCGAGTTGCGCTACGGCATGCGCCACGAAACGTCTGCCCAAAAGCGGACCAAGCTGGCCAAGCGCCTGAAGGTGGTCGAGGCTTTCCTGAAGTCAGGCAACCATCCCGAAAACATGATCCTGGACGTCATCCCGGTCATTCCGCCGGAACTGCGTCCCCTGGTGCCCCTGGACGGCGGCCGTTTCGCCACGTCCGACCTGAACGACCTTTATCGCAGGGTCATCAACCGCAACAACCGTCTCAAGAAGCTGTTGGAGCTGCGCGCGCCGGATGTCATCATCCGCAACGAGAAGCGCATGTTGCAGGAAGCGGTGGACGCGCTCTTCGACAACGGCCGTCGCGGTCGCGTGCTGAAGGGCGGCAACAACCGTCCGCTGAAGTCCCTTTCCGACACCCTCAAGGGTAAGCAGGGTCGCTTCCGCCAGAACCTGTTGGGTAAGCGTGTCGACTACTCCGGTCGTACCGTGATCGTGGTAGGCCCCGAACTGCGTCTCGACCAGTGCGGCCTGCCCAAGACCATGGCGCTGGAACTGTTCAAGCCCTTCATCTACAACCTGCTGGAAAAGTACGGCCACGCCACCACGGTGAAAACCGCCAAGGAACTGGTGGAAGTACGGCACCCGGTTGTCTGGGAAGTGTTGGAAGAGGCGGTGAAGGAACACCCCGTTCTGCTGAACCGCGCGCCCACACTGCACCGCCTGGGCATTCAGGCCTTCTTCCCCACGCTGGTGGACGGCAAGGCCATTCGCCTGCACCCGTTGGTATGTACCGCGTTCAACGCCGACTTCGACGGTGACCAGATGGCTGTTCACGTGCCGCTGAGCCCCACCGCCATCATCGAAGCCAAAATGTTGATGTTGTCCTCGCGTAACATCCTCTCGCCCGCGCACGGTCACCCCATCACGGTTCCCACCCAGGACATCGTACTGGGTTCCTACTATCTCACCTTGTCGCTGGCCGGTTGTAAGGGCGAGGGTCGCACCTTCACCAGCTACGAAGAGGTACTTGCCGCGCGTCATGCCGGCCTATTGGACACGCACGCACGCATTCGCCTGCGCTTCTCCGGTACCCTGATCGATCTGGAAAAGCGCAAGAACGTGCAGTATATCTCCAGCTCCATGATGGAGGAGGTCGAAAGCCAGGTCATCGAGACCACGGTGGGCCGCGTGGTCTTCAACAGCGCCTTCCCCGCGGGAACGCCTTATATCAACGGTATCCTGAAAAAGGGCGGCCTGACCAGCCTGGTCTACTTCTGGAACAGCGAGTACGGCCGTGCTACCACGGTTCAAAACCTGGATATCCTCAAGGAACTGGGCTTCAACAACGCAACCTTCGCCGGTGTATCCTTCGGTATCGACGACATGGTGATTCCCTCCAAGAAGGGCGAACTCCTGTCGGCCGCCAAGCAGAAGGTTATCGACGTGGAAGAGCAGTACAAGGACGGCCTGCTGACCAATGCCGAACGCTACAACAAGGTGGTGCAGGTCTGGTCGGAAGTGACCGAGGACATCGCCCAGGAAATGTTCCAGGACATGGACCGGGTCTCTCAGGAAGCCGACACCCTTAACCCCATCTTCATCATGGCCGACTCCGGCGCCCGCGGTTCGAAGCAGCAGATCCGCCAGTTGGCCGGTATGCGCGGCCTGATGGCAAAACCTTCCGGTGAAATCATCGAAACGCCGATTACCGCCAACTTCAAAGAGGGCCTGACGGTTCTCCAGTACTTCATCTCCACCCACGGCGCCCGTAAGGGTCTGGCCGATACCGCGTTGAAAACGGCCGACTCGGGTTACCTGACCCGTCGTCTGGTGGACGTGGCCCAAGACGTCATCATCAACGAGGAAGACTGCGGTACGCTCGACGGCATCCTGGCTCATGCCATCATCGAGCAGGGCGAGGTCATCGAAAGTCTGTCCGACCGCATCACGGGTCGTGTGACCCTGGACGACATCTACCATCCCCACACCGACGAGATGATCCTGGCCGCGGACGAATTGATCACCGCCAAGAAGGCCCAGGAAGTGGAAGACGCCGGTATCATGGAGGTCAACATTCGCTCGGTGCTTACCTGCGAATCCGAGTACGGTGTCTGCCGTCTCTGTTACGGCAAGAACCTGGCCACCGGTCATCTGGTGGAAATCGGCGAGGCAACCGGTGTCATCGCCGCCCAGTCCATCGGTGAACCCGGCACCCAGCTGACCATGCGTACCTTCCATATCGGCGGTACCGCATCCGCCGTCGACGAACAGTCCACGCACATCACCAAGCGCGGTGGTAAGGTGGTCTACGACAACATGAAAACGGTTGTCAACAACGAGGGCGACGAGGTCTGCCTCTCGCGTAACGGTCAGATCATCATCATCGATGAAAAGGGTCGCGAGGAGCACTACGCCACCGTGATCGGCGCCAAGCTGAAGGTGCATGAAGGCCAGGTTGTAGAACCCAACTCGGTTCTGGTTGAGTGGGACCCCTACAGCTTCGTGATCGTGTCCGAGGTGCCCGGTGTCATCGACTTCAAGGACCTGATCCCCAACGAAACCATGGTCGAGGAAGTGGAAGAAGCCACCTCCTTCTCGCGTCTGAAGGTTATCGCCTCCGCGGACGAGAAGCTGCGGCCCGCCATCCTGATCAAGGACCCGGACGGCAAGTCCCTGGGCCGCTACCAGTTGCCCAACGACGCCTTGATCATGGTGGAAAAGGACGAGGCGGTTCACGCCGGTCACGTTCTGGCCAAGATTCCCAAGGACACGACGCGCCAGATGGACATCACCGGCGGTCTGCCCCGTATCGTGGAGCTGTTCGAAGGTCGTAAGCCCAAAGAACCCGCGGTCATCGCCGAGATCGACGGTGTGGTTTCCTACGGCAACATCAGCCGCGGCCAGCAGAAGGTCGCGGTGGAGAACGAGTACGGCGTCAAGCGCGAGTACTCGGTGCCCAAGGGTAAGTACATCCACTTCAAGGAAGGCGAGAGCATCAAAGCCGGTGAGCAGCTCATCGACGGCGCACGTTCCCCGCACGATATCCTCAACGTTCTGGGTGAAAAGGAACTGCAGAAGTTCCTGGTCGACGAGATCCAAGAGGTTTACCGTTTGCAGGGTGTGACCATCAACGATAAGCACATCGAGATCATCATCCGCCAGATGATGCGCTGGATGGAAGTCGACGATGTCGGCGATACCGAATTCATCGTGGGCGAGCGCGTGGACAAATTCCGCTTCCAGAAGGAAAACGACCGCGTCCAGGCCGAGGGCGGCATGCCCGCCAAGGGTCACCCGCTGCTGGTGGGGATCACCAAGGCTTCGCTGTCCACCGACTCCTTCATCTCGGCGGCGTCCTTCCAGGAAACCACCCGGGTGCTCACCGAGGCGGCCATCGAGGGTAAGGTCGACTTCCTGCGCGGTCTCAAAGAGAACGTGATCATGGGTAAGTTGATCCCGGCAGGCACCGGCATGGACATCTACCGCGATGTCGAGTTGTTGCCGGATGAAACCATCCACGAGGGCAAAGAGGAGGCCGAGGAAGAATTCTCCCTGGACAGCATCATCAAGAGCAGCCAGGAGAAAATCACGGCCCAAATGGGTGAAAACGAGTAAGCTGATTACCTCAACGGTTTATGATCAGGGGGAGCGCTTGCGCTCCCCTTTGTCATTGAGGGTCCCATGTTTCAACGCGCTCAGGACGACCAATACTTCCAAGTCATCATGGAGCGGGTGCGCACCCTGTACCTGACCTGGTGCGAGCAGTTTCTGGACCTGATCGAAGAACACGTGGACTTATCCGACGGTCCGCTGATCCTCAACGATCTGGGCTGCCAGGTGGGTCAATTCGCCAAATCGCTGGTGCGAAGGAACCTGCCGCTGACCTATCGCGGCTACGATATAGAACCCCAATACCTGGAAGCGGCCCGGGAACTGTTCCCCGATTTGGAATTTCGCCCGCTGGACCTTCATGAAGAGACGCCGGACCCGGCGCATATCACCGTCATTTCGGCCACGCTGGAGCATTTGCCGAACCTTGAAAGGGGATTGGTCCACCTGCTTTCCTCAACGCGTCAAACGGCTTTGATCCGAACCTTCCTGGCCGATTCGGCCGCGCTGTCCTGGTACAGCAAGGAGGACGCGGAGGAAGCCTACCGCATCCACCAGTTCCGCTTCGCCGATTTCGAGGAGATTTGCACAGGTCAGGGCTTCAAAGTCACCTGGATCGAGGACCGCTATACGGGTTCCAGGCCCAAGGACCTGGGACAGGGTGTTACTCGCACGCAACACATCGCCCTTGCCGAGCGCCGCACCTGACGATCGAGCGACATCGCCGGCAACATATCGTGGAATTGCATGATCTCCCGTGACGTTGGTTGTAACAGGCGCGTTGCTGCGAAGCGTTGGTAAGCGACTCTAACCAGCAAATCGTTAAGTTCAGGGATGGATCCCATGCCCGGGACACGGATTGTATTTTCGAACGCAACAACTTTGCTGCCCGGGAAGAGAGACCCCTCGTAGGACGCACCCAGTCTTTTTCTCGAGATAAGGCGTCAAGTTATCGAGCGACGCATCCCTTCACCGGCCCATTCCCTTGAAGCTTGAGGCTTGAAGCTTGCAGCTTGTCAGTATCCCGCCGCCTGGCCGTCTTTTCTGGATTCGGAGGCGCCGTAATAGACGCCTTGTTCCGCGTCCCACATGATTGCCTGGTAGCCGCCGAAGCCGCCGCTTCCCGGTCTGATCCGATGGCCTTTGGAGCGGAGGTCACGCCAAATCTGCCAGGGGATGCCGGACTCCAGTTCGACATAACCGCCGTCCGTCATGACCTCGCCCGTGGGTTGGGAACTGCCGCCATGGCGCCAGCGCGCGGCGTCGCCCGCTTCCTGCAAGTTCATGCCGTAATCGATCATATTGACCAGAATCTGGACATGGCCCTGCGGCTGCATGGCCCCGCCCATCACGCCGTAGGCCATGAAGGGCTTGCCGTCTTTCATCACGAAGGCCGGGATGATGGTTTGGAAGGGGCGTTTGCCCGGTTCGTACACGTTGGCGTGGCCTTTCTCCATGGTGAACAGTTCGCCCCGATCCTGGAAAACGAAACCCAGACCGGGGACTACCACGCCGGAGCCCATGCCCCGGTAGTTGCTCTGGATCAAGGACACCATATTGCCGTCCTTGTCGGCCGCCGCCAGGTAGATGGTGTCGCCCTCCTCCAGTTTGGGGTTGCCGGCTTCCAAGCGTTCGGAGGCGCGGTCGCCGATCAGTTTGTTGCGTTGCCGTCCGTAGGCCTCGCTGATCAGTTCCTTGACCGGGACCTTGTAGAAATCCATATCGGCATAGTATTTGGCGCGATCTTCGAACGCCAGCTTCTTGGCCTCCACCATCAGGTGCAGGAATTCGGCGCTGTTATGGCCCAGGCTCGCCACATCGTGCTGCTTCAACACCTGCAACATTTGCAGGGCCGCAATGCCCTGGCCGTTGGGCGGCAGTTCGTAAAGGTCGTAGCCGCGATAGTTGACCGAAACGGAGTCTACCCAGTCGGCGGTGTGCTTCTCGAAGTCTTCCTTACGCAGGTAGCCGCCGATTTCGCGGAAGAAGGCGTCCATCTTGTCGGCGAGTTCACCTTTATAGAAGGCATTGGTTCCCTTCTCGGCGATGATTTGGTAGGTATCGGCCAGGGCCGGGTTCTTGAAGATCTCGCCCTTGCGGGGACCGCGACCATCTATGGTGAAATGCTGCTTGAAGGCGCCGGGCTGTTTGCTCAGGCGGGGCACGCTACGGTCCCAGTAGTAGGCGATCAACTCGCTGACGGGAAAACCGTTGCGCGCATAATCGATGGCGGGGGCCAGCACCTTGGTCAGGGGCAGCTTGCCGAACTTGCCGTGAAGGGCGCCCCACCCGCTGACGGCGCCGGGTACCGAAATGGGCAGGTGTCCGAGCGGGGGAATGGTCTCCCGCTCCAGCTTTCTCAATTCCTCGGCCAACTGGTCATAGCTCAAGCCCAGGGGCGAGCGACCGCTGGCGTTCAAACCGTACAGCTTTTGGGTTTTCGCGTCCCAAACGATGGCGTACAGGTCGCCGCCGATCCCGCAACCGGTAGGCTCCATCAGGCCGAGCGCCGCGTTGGCCGCAATCGCCGCGTCCACCGCGGAGCCGCCCTGCTTCAAGATATCCAGGCCGATCTGGGTCGCCAGCGGTTGGCTGGTGGCCACCATGCCGTTGGGGGCGATTACCTCGGATCGGGTGGCAAAAGTACGTCCGGTCAAACGGTCGGGCTGGGCAAATAGGGGCAGCGCACACAAAAAGAGACAGACAATCCTGAACATGAGTCCTCCTCCGCGGGGCGGAAACCGGTATTCGGCGGTTTGATCGATGCAACCACGCACATCACTTTCTGCCATAAACGGTCGCCCGGCGAAGGTGCCAAGGTGCGTTGATTGAGGTACAATGGCAGCATCTCGTTCCAACGAAGCGGAGGTAATCATGCTTGTGACTCTACTGGTTTTTATCTTGTTACCGCCTTCAGACGCGCAACTGATTCAAACGTTGGACGCCATGTGCCGGAAGGCGTTTCCAGCCGACGGCCCCGGTGCTTCCGTCCTGGTCAAGCGAGGCGACACAGACCTGATTCGCAAGGGTTACGGTCTGGCCGATATGGAGTGGAATATCCCTTTGACCCCTGACACGGTCTTCCGAGTGGGCTCCATCACCAAACAGTTTACCGGCGCCGCCATGCTGTTATTGGTGGAACAGGGCAAGGTGAAGTTGGACGAGGACATCCGCACCTACCTGCCGGATTACCCGGACCCGGGATCGAAGATCACCGTGGAAATGCTGTTGGCGCACACATCCGGCATCCCCAACTTTACCGATATGGCAAGCTACCCCGAACGCATGCGCATGGACCAGACGCTCGAGGAAATGACGGCGCGCTGGTCGAAATTACCCCTGGAATTCAAGCCGGGCACCCGCTGGAACTACAGCAACTCCGCCTATTACCTGGCGGGTGTCATTATCGAGAAGGTATCGGGTCAACCCTACGACGCCTTTGTGGAAGAACACATTTTCAAAAAGCTGGGCATGAAACGCTCCTATTACGGCCGGACGGAGCAGATCGTTCCCAATCGGGCGCGGGGCTACTCCTGGAATGAAGGCCGCTGGGTCAACTCGGCCTACGTAAGCATGACTCAACCCTATGCCGCCGGTTCCATCCTGTCCACCGTCGAGGACCTGGCCACATGGAGCGAGAACCTGCCCGGACTGCTCAAACCGGAGAGTATCGAGGATATGTTCACTGCCAGGAAGTTGCCGGACGGCAGCAATACCATGTACGGCCTGGGCTGGGTGGTTCGAGAGTTCAGAGGCGCGGAATGTCACATGCACGACGGCGGCATCAACGGCTTCAACACGGTCATCATGCGTATTCCCGAAAAAGAGTTGTTAGTAGTCGTCCTGGCCAATCTGGACGGCGGCCGGCCCGATTCCTCGGTATTCGGTCAAAAGTTGGCGGCGGTCACCATGGGCGCCGAACTGCCCGAACATGTCAAGAAGGAGATGAGTGCGGACCAATTGGAGCGCTATGTGGGCATGTATCATCCCGATACGGGCGGTGTGCGGGCCGTCGGCCTGATGAACGGCGAACTGTACACCCAACGGGACGGCGGCAATATGTATGCGCTGCACCCGGCCGTCAACGGCGATTTCTTCTGGCCGGGCCTTACCGACTATGTGCGTTTCAACCGGAAAGACGGCAAGATCATCGGCATGACGGTGCACCGGTTGGACGGCCGCAAGGATTTCGCCAAGCGCGGCGATGAGCCGGGACCCGAGCCCATCGTTTCCGTGGAGGTAGACCCGGTCGTCTTGAAAACCTATCGGGGTTTGTACGAACTGACGCCCAATTTCAAAATCCGCGTCACACTGGAAAGTAAGACCCTGCACGCGCAAGCCACAAACCAACCCCGTTTCGACCTGCTTGCCCAATCCAGGGAACGCTTTCTTGTCAAGGGGATCCAGGCGGCAATCAGTTTCCAAAAGCAGGACGGCAAGGTGATCGGCATGATACTTCACCAGGGCGGCAGAGACCAGATCTTGCGCAAGATCAAATAAGCACAACCAAGGTCCGGTGTTCGATCAGCATGTCAATCGTTCTTGGGTACGGTCCCGCGTAGAGGCGGGATAAACCGGCATTGTTCCTCGTTTTTCCTTGGGTCGACCGGCATTCTGTCGTAAACTTGGCCTTGAATCGGGACCCTGACTAAGATCTCGAAATTTTCACATGGGACAACATTATCTTATGGCTCCTGTAGACTTGGATAAATTGGTGATCTTCGACCTGGAAACAACCGGTCTCGAGGCAGATTGCAAGATCGTTCAAATCGCGATGACCCGCGGCGAACGAATTTACACTTCCCTGGTCAATCCCGGCATCCCCATCCCGCCGGAGACTACCGCCATTCATCGTATTACCGACGACCAGGTAGCCGACAAACCCTTCTTCGCCGACATTGTGGACGACGTGTTGGAGTTCATCACCGACTCGGTGCTCTCCGGTTTCAACGTACGCAAGTTCGACATCCCCGTCCTGCGTCGCGAGGTAGAGGCCGTCGGCCGCACCTTCCCGGCACTCCCCGTATTGGATATGTTCGAGTTGAACCAGAAGATGAATCCCCGCTCGCTGGCCTGGTTCTACGAGCACTACACCGGCGAACCCATGGACGCGGCCGAGGCGCACGATGCGGTCTATGACTGCATCGCCACGCGCAAGGGTTTCCTGGGCATGTTCGAGAAGCATCCCGATCTACCCACCGAGTTGGAAGAACTGTCCCTGTTCGCCGAACCGGACCGCATTCCCATCGGCGCCAGCACCTGGCTGGTATGGACCACCAACCAATGCGAGCCCAGCTTCTCCCGCGGCAAGTACCGCGGCTGGGCCCTGACCGATGTCAATCGCAAAGAGCCGTCCTATCTGAACTGGTTGAAGTCCATCGACGCCGACGCGGTGACCAAGAACATCATCCATCTGTTCAAAACCAACCGTAAGGAATACATCGAGGCCCTGAAGTACGAACATCCCCTGCGCCTGGAGCCGCGTTACCTGGAATATCGCGAAGCCATGGACCGCAAGGATATGGCGGCCTACGAGGAATTGGTCGAGTTGGCGGAAAAGACCAAAAACCCCTCGCTGGCTTTTCTGGCCGCCGCCTGGGCCACCCAAGCCAAGAAGGAAGAGGCGCGCAAGTTGGCCGAAACCTACCTGGCCATGGACGATCCCAACGTGAACGTGGAGAAGCGCTCCAACTTCCTGCGCAAGGTCCTCAACATTCCCGAACGAGCAAAAGAGCCGGTCAGCAATCCCTGAAAACCCAGGCTCCGGGCCGGCTTCAAGGAGCCGGCGGTATCCTCGGCAAGTTAGTCGGGGCGGCAGGCTCGGCGTAGGGTAGCGGCGGCTTCCTCGGCGAAGTCGTCCAGGTTGAAGCGCATCTTACCGCCCGCCCGCGCCATGCCCGCTGTGAGTTGCAGAATGCCCTGCGCCAGGCAAAAAGCCAGGTTGGCCAGCTTGCGGGGCTGAATGTCGGGGTGGATCAGACCCGCGTCCCGGGCTTGGGTCAGGCGCTCTTCCAAGATTACATTCACCCGGGCGCTGAGCGGGTAGAGATGGTTCTCCAGCACGTCCTTGCTCACCGTGCGGGCGCCGATGCTTTGGAAGATCAACTGGAACCGGTCCAGGCTGTCGGCGTAGTGCCGCAAACGGGCGTTCAGAATGCCCACCAGCGATTCCACGGCGTCATCCGCGGCTTCCAGGGCTTCCATCTGAGCGGCCACATCCTCTTCGATCAACATCACGGCCAGCGCGTCGATGATGGCCTCTTTGCTCTTGAAGTAATAGTAAAGGGCGGGGGTGCTCACGTCGGCGGCATCGGCTACCGCCGTCACCGTCAGGCTTTCCACGCCCTCGGTCTCCAACAACTCCAGGGCGGCTTCCAAGATATGCTCACGGCGGCCCTTACGACGACGTGCTTTGCGCGCCAACCGCCGAGATTCACTGCCTTCATCGTGGATGGTCACTAGTAACAGTCCTCCAGTGCCTGTTTGGCCTTGGTTTCAATCACCTCTCCGTGGGCCGGCACAATGCGTTCGAAATGCCATTGCTTGATGCGCTTGATGCTTTGCGTAAAGTCGCCCTTCTCTTCGGTCAACAGCTTGATCAACTTGGAGACGCCCGGTTTCTTGTAAATACCGAAAAACCACAAGTAGAAGCGCGTGATCAGCCCCGGCGTGTGGTGAATATTGAATATGAGGTCGCACACGATCAGGGTGCCGCTCTTCTTGTGTAGAAAGACGGTCTCGGAGAGGTTGGGCGCGCCCTGTACCGACTCCTGGTCGATCTCATCGCTCCAGGGGAAGCGCTCGGCGTCCTCGAAGAAACCCGTAAAGTTCAGGTCCGGGCGTTTCTCGGCCAGTGCTTTCGGGCCGTAGAGCGCCGCATCCGGGAAGGCGGCCGGGTAAGGGCCGATGTGGAGGTGGTGGAAGGCGTTGGGGGCAACGATGTAGGCGACCGTGCCGAGTTGACTCAATTCGTCTTGCAGTGGACCGTCCAGGGGGACGGGAGAATGCAGCAGGAGCTTGCCGCCCTCCAGGCGCACAACGGTCATGCGGGCGCCGAAATGAAAGAAGAGCATGCGGTGGGGAACGGCAATGGTGTAGACATCGGGGTGTAATTGCTGAAGCATAACAGCCTCCAAAAGAGTAAGGCCCGAGGCCTTTTCTTGAGTATACATCCTAAAATCTGAAAACGTTTCAAAAATTATGAAATGCTTTCAGATTTTTGTTCAAGACACTGATGTCGACTACGCTCCGGGGTTGAAAGATTGGGCGTAAGGATCTTGGGTTGTGTGCTTTGAAGATCCCGGGCGATCCGGTAGGATCCGGTTCCAATTCCGCAATGAGAGGTCAAGACTTCAAGAAAATAAAAAAAGCGTAACCCATTTGCCGGCCTTTCCCTACCAACATGATGTGAGAGGGTCGTTGAAACATCAAGGAGTCATCATGAGAGTTACTGCCAGCTTGCTGCTACTGCTTACCTGTTTTTCCCTGACCGCCGCCGAGGAGCGTGAGTGGTCCAAGGTTGTTCCCGTTGATGCCGGCGTTTCGTTTTCGCTGGATTCCCACAAGGGCAATATCAACATCACCATCGGCGCCGACAATGAAATTTCCATGCAGGCGCGCGTCTATTTCTCGGATTCAGCAAATGTTCCCCAGGACCAGGTGGAGGAACTGTTGAACGCCCTGAACTTCAATCTCAGTCAGTCGCGCCGGTCGGTTCGTCTTGAAGTGGAATACGACCGCGACTTCCAGAAATCGTGGAATCAAATGTTCAAACGCGGTTTCGAAATGCCCATGGTCGATCTGGAAATCACCATTCCCGACGACAGCAACCTGAATCTGGAAACCCACAAAAGCAGCTTCGAGGTAGACGCGCCGGTGGGCACTGTCCGCATGGAAACCCACAAGGGGCAGGGCGTCATTCGCCAGGTGCGAAATAACTTCGACCTGGAAACCCACAAGGGCAAGGTCAAAGTGGAGATCCAAGACCTGCACGATGTGAATGTGGAAACCCATAAGGGCGACGTCACCCTGAAGATCTTCGACGCCGGCGACTTTACCTTGCGCGGCGACAGCCATAAGGGTAACTTCAACTTCAAGGGCCTGGACATCCGCGCCAAGAAGGACGACCGTGAACTGATCGTGCGCCACACCGAGGGCAACGGTCGCAACCGGATCGACCTGGAAACCCACAAGGGAGACATCCGTGTCGAGTTCAATTAAATGAACGATCTTTTGGTGAAAAAAGCCAGGGAGGGTGATCACCACGCCTTCCTGGCCTTGTTGAAGCGCTGCGACCGGCAATTGATGTCGGTCGTTTGCCGTTTCACCGGAGACCTTTACGATCGGGAGGACTTGTACCAGGACATCTTCCTGCACTGCTTCCAGTCCATCCGGTCTTATCGCGGCGATGCCCCTTTTCAGACCTGGCTTTACCGCCTGGCTTTGAACCGCTGCATCGACTATATGCGTAAAAAGCCGATCGTGGAGCCCGCTGAGGATTCACCGGGGCCGGAGATCGATTGGGAGCGTCGCGAAAAACTGGCCGCGGTACACCGAGCCATGAACAGGCTTGACGGACCGCGCCGTATCTGTTTCCATTTATCCTATGTCGAGGGTTGGGCCGTAAGCGAGATTGCCGAAATGATGGGATGCAGCCCGGGCACCGTCAAAAGTCATTTGGACCGGGCACGCAAAAAAATTCGCAAAGATCACGAGGTGTTGATATGGCAACCGAACCCAAGCTGAAAGACCTGTACCGCCATATCGAGGTCGGTGAAGCCGAGATGGGAACCTTGCGTGAGGGCCTGGCCGCCAGACTATCACGAGCCGAACCCCGACAGTTACCCTCACGGACATGGATTTGGACCACCCTTGCCGCTGCCGCCGTTTTACTTGCCGGGCTGTTCCTGCGGCCCGATCCTGTCTCTTTGCCTCATGAGGATCTGGAATCGCTGGAGCAGTGGGTACAGGCCAACGGGGCACAGGCGCCCGCAATTGCCGAACGGCTGCGAGAGGCGGACGGCCTGGACGGTCACAATGCCGTCATGGTGCTGTGCTTGACCCTGTCCCCGGTAGAAGGCGTGGATCTGGCGGCAGAGGGACTGCAGAACGATCCACGCCCCGAGTTTCGTTTCTTCTACGCGGAATATCTACTGGATCACGCCGACGAATACCGCTTCAATGAGGAGATCGTAGATAACCTGATCGATCGCGAAACCGATCCTCATCTCATCGACCTGCTGGTCAAGTTGCTGCGGTTTGCCTGATAAATAAGGTAGGTGTTATAGACAGCCGGCCCCTGGGGGCGGCGATTGAGACACGGGTTCAATGAACCGCGTCGCGTCATGATGGCTTCGAACGCCGCCGGGGCCGATCGGTCGCGGTTTACTCCATATCTGAGGTCGGTCTATCTCCTCCGTCAGCGCCGGTTCGACATCGACGGCCGTCTCCTCGGGTTGTTCGACTTGCGCCGGCTGCGGCGTCGCTTCGGTCTTGGTGGGTCGGAATCTATAGCCGTAGCGCCGCATCTCGTCGCGCAGGGCGGGATTGGGCGTCCCGTGCATAGCGGCGCGCAGTAACTTGGCCAGGTAGCCGTGTAAGCGATCCACCTCGTCTCTTTGCACTTGTAGGTCGTCGCGGGCATCCATCACCCGGGCTTTGGTCTGACTGAGCCGTTGGGCCGCATCCTCCGCGTCGGCAAGGTATTCCGTCAATTGAGCCAGGGAAGGACTGGTGACCAGTTGTGGGTGCCTGGCGCTCTGGTTGCCCAGGTGATGTGCCATGCGCGCCGCGGCCATGAGCCAGTCGTCGTAGCGCGTGAAGCCGGGCATGCCTTTGATCGGGAGTTCCATCAATGCCAGTGTTTCCAAACCGATGCGTCCCATTCGATATTGAAAGCGCAGGTCCTTCCACAAGTGACGCACGCAGGCGCGCAAGGTATCGATCGCCTTGGCGTGCGTCTCCACAATCCCGGCCAGATCGGCCCGGGCGTCATAGTAAACCCTAAGCGCGGACTTGAAGTCCTGCCGGACACCGGCCAACTGATCGGCAACCGCCGGCGGGATATAACCCTTCCCCGCATCCAGATCGTTCCGCCCGGCCAGGGCGGCATTGGCAATGAAGACAGATCGATTCCGATCACTCTGCAAATACATGATACGTGGCACAGGGAGCCTCCTCGGGCAAAATCTGCCTTGAAAACGGTGCACAGGCAAGAGCAACTGCATATTTAGCATGATTGATGCCAATGTCAATCGAATTAATCTCACACATAAGTGCATCGGCACGGTGAAAAAGAGACCCATCCGAATAAAATGTATACTTGCAAATGTTTGCAACTCGTTCTCCAGCGTGACAAATGTCTCTGAGAACACGCATCGAGGAAGAATTCGCCGGCAATTACTGAATCATTCCGGCCCGGCAACCTGGTTTTGAAAATAGAGACGAGGTTATAACCGCGTAGAAAGCTGTTTTCAAAATCATGGGAAAGTACATGCTCCTGCATAAAGCTATTTGCTGAATAGAGGTCAGTTTCATAACGAGCGATGAAGGTAATTTCATTTTCAAAATTGAGTACATGACCGACGATGTTTTCGATTTTTGAACCAGGAACAAGTACAAGACACCGCATTGACAAAACATTTTTTCCGGAACTAAAGGCAGAGAAGGTCATCATGTAGCGTGAACAGGCCCGGGCATGGATTGCGTCTAGAAGGAACCAAAGGCAATCGAGTTCTGAAAAAGCTCGCTTACCGGCACGGCCCGGGTCTGTTCGCGCCCGGACAGATAGGTTCGAGGAACAAGTC
>JASJCB010000052.1 GCA_030066195.1 Acidobacteriota bacterium | reverse complement strand
CAAGCTCGCGGGCGATTGCCTTCGGTATGATTAATCTGGTGTTTCCCCGGTCATGGTTCCTCCTGCGCGAACAAACACCCACCATGATCATAAGCACCTTTTTTGGAACTATTTGGGTTTTGGTTCCTGCCCGTCGGCTTGCCTTGTGGGCGCTTGTTCACGCTACTTTTCGGTCATTTCCGTTACGCCGGTCCAGTTTTCGTCGGGTTGGTTTTCCAGGCGGTTTGCCGTGTGGACGAGATATAGCCAGGCCAGCCTGTCGTCCGGGTTGATTTGCAGGGCTCTGAACAGTACGACCCGCGCTTCGCGGAATTTTCGGGCGTAATACAGGTCTTGGGCCTCCGCCAACAGGTCTTTGGTCTTCAGTTTCAGGTCGCGCCGCGCCTCAGGGTCGGCGTCGTAGATCTCGTAGAGGTGGACCGCCGCCGATCGACCCCTTACCCGCACCTTGTCGAGAAAGCGAATGCAGTAGGCGTCGGGGTTCGCCAGGTTTTGTAGGGTCTCCGCGCTGATGATCAGAGGGGCGTCATAGAATTTGGTCAGGCCCTCGATCCTGGAACTCAGGTTGACATCGTCGCTGAAGGCATCGCCCTGCATGCGGTTTTTCTCGCCCACCATGCCCACCATCATGTGGCCCGTATGAATGCCGACACCGATCTTGATCGGCAGAAAACCCCGGGCCTTACGTTCCGCGTTGTAGCCGTTTACCCGGTTCAGCTTTTCGATTCCCGCCCGCACCGCGTCGTCGGCGCAACGTGGAAAGACAGCCATGATGCCGTCGCCCAGGTACTTGACGATAAAACCGCCGCATTCCCGCACCACCGGGCTGACCCGTTTCAGGTAGGCGTTCACGAAGTCGAAGTTCTCGCGCGGCGTCATGCCTTCCGAAATGGTGGTGAAACTACGAACGTCCGAGAACATGACCGCCATTTGTTCGCTGACGAAATCGCCCAACGCCAGTTCGACGATGCTGTCCTTATTGAAGAACGAGAGGAACTCCGAGGGTACGAAGCGGCTGGAGGCATCGAAGCGCAGCTTGCGCTCGGTGATGTCGTGGAAGGCGCACAGTCGGGCGGGTTTTTCATTGAATTCCAGCGAACGGATGGAGATCTCCACCCACCTGTCGGCGCCGTCGGCGCGATGAATGGGCATTTCCTGCTCATCGATCTCTTCACCGCCTATCATGGCGGGCGGCAGCGGCTCGCCGAAGAAGGCGTCCACCGTGCGGCCGAGCATATCGTCCGCGGCAACCCCCAAGGCCGGACCCACCATATCGTTGACGAAGACCACGCGATAATCGTCGGCGGTGTAGATCATCATCGGCACCGGGGTGGCTTCCACGATCATACGCAGCCGTTGCTCGCTTTGGCGCAGGGCTTCTTCGGCGCGGTCGTGCAGCACCTCTCCCATGGCGTCGGAGTGCTCGGTGGTCATTTCGAGCATGGTCTCCAGGTCTTCCTTCTCCGAACGCACCTCTTCCAATTGGGCGCGCAGGTCGGCGATCTCCGCCAGCAAAGCCTCGCGGGAGGGTTTTTCCAAAGCTCAGTCCTCCAGGGTCAGCACCAGGTCTTTCTTCAGCCGTTGTAAATTCTTGAGAGACTTACTCTGCCAGGGAACGGCGGTGCTGCCCAATACTTCGACGGCGCTGACGCCGTGCTTGCGGACCCTGATGACGAATTTGGAAAAGGTATTGATGCCCGAACTGTTGAGAAACTTCAACGCGCGCAGGTCCAGCGTGATCTTCTCCGGTTTGGCGTCCGCCGCCCGGTTCAACAGGTCCACGACTGGTGCATAGTCCCGGCCTTGCAAGCGGAAGTTCCCCGAGCAAACGATCCTGGCTTCGGCAGCATCATAGTGGATTCGGTAGTCATCTGCTTTGATTTCCATTCATTTCTCCAGGTTTGCGTGATGATAGGCGGGATTATACAGGAAGTCTGACCAGGGTGGTGACAGATTGCCAACCGTCCATTTCTTCGAAGGCCCAGGCCAGGCGGGCTTTGTAATCGTTGAGCATTGTCAGGTAACCCAGGCCGGACCCCTCCTCCGCATCTTCTTCGGCATTGCGCTCCAATTGCTCCACCAGCAGTTCGCCCGGTTCCCCGGTCAACAGCCGGTGGATGAGCGCTTTGAAGGCGTCGCCATCGTCGGGACCGACGCTGTTGGAGACGTAGAAGCGAATCTCGCCCGGATCCAGTTCCATGGTGATCTCGATGCCCGCATTCGCCGGGCCGTAGTTGTATTTCATGGCGTTTTCCAACAACTCATTGGCGATGTAACTGACGCCGCTCCGCACTTCTTCGCGCTTGAAGCGAGCCTCCTTCTCGTCGCCGGGGAAAAAGGAACTCAGGTAATCGCCCAGAAAATCGGCCGAGAGTCCTTTATTGCGCCGGCGCTCCTGAATAGGCAGGGACTCTGGCGAAAAGCCGATCGTCAGGTATTCCTGGTTTTCTTTTCTCCTCGGCCGGAAGTCGCCGAATTGTTGCGCCATGAGATCACTCCGTCTCGTTCAGCGTTGTTTCAGGACCAGCAACGAGATGTCGTCATAGATATGATGTCCGTCGATATAGCCGTGCAGGTCGTCGATGACAGCCTGCTTGACTACGGCGGCGGGTTGGCTCCAATTGCGTTGAATGACGGCGCACATACGTTCCAGACCGTACTGCTCTCCGTCGGGATTTTCGGCCTCGGTAATGCCGTCGGTATACAGCACCACGCCGTCGCCCGCCTCCAACTTGACAGTGGATGCATTGACGAACTCGCGAATGTCGTCGTCCAGACCGATGGGGAAACCCAGGTCCATGGTGTCTACCAACTCCACCCGGCCGTCGCCGCGCACCGTGATCATTTCTTCATGTTGGCCGCTCAGGGTAACCCGGCCGGGCTGATAATCCAGCAGGCACAGGGTCAGGCTCTTGTCGGCCTTCATGCGACGGACATTGTCACAGATGGTGCGATTGAGGGCATCCATATAGTGGACCGGATCGGTGACCCCGGCGTTGAGCAGGGTGCGCACCGCCGTCTGGGTCATCAACATCACCACGCCGGATTCCAGGCCGTGACCGGTGACGTCGCCCATACCGATCTTGATGCGATCGCCCGCCTGCAACACGTCGTAGTAGTCGCCGCCCACCTCGTCCGCCGGTTCCATGAAACCGGCGATGTCCAGGTGTTCCACGGCCTCCAGTTCCTCCTCGGTGGGCAGGATCATCTGTTGCAGGCGTTTGGTGACTTCCAGTTCGGTGCTCAGTCGTACGTTTTCCTTGCGCAGTTTCCTGTTGAGGCTGGTGATCTTGCGATTGGCCTCGGCCAACTCCAGATTGCGCTCGATCACTTCCAGGTTCTGCATGACGCGGCAGTAGAACTCTTCGTTGACGAAGGGTTTCGACAAAAAGTCATTGGCGCCCGCCTTCAGCAGTAACGCGGACAGTTGACCCGCCCCCTGGCTTGAGATCCCGATAATCGCCAGTTCCTCGCGGCCGCGAAATGTGCGGATTTCCGTCACCAGTTCCGCGCCGTTCATCCCGGGCATGTGGTAGTCCAATGTGGCCAGGCGGATATCGGGGTGCTCTCTCAGGCAGTCCAGGGCTCGGGCGGGAGAACCGGCCTCGATGACCTGGAAGCGATGGATTTCCAGCAGGTTCTTCAGCACCATTCTCGCGGTCAGACTGTCGTCCACGATCAGGATCTTGATGAATTGATTGCGGCGGATGCGGTCGATGAGCCGGATAAGGTAGCCCATCTCGTTCTGGTTACTCTTGAAGACATAGTCGACCACACCGCGCTCGAGAATGGCGGAGCGGGTTTCCCCGTCCAACTTACCGGTGAAGACAATGGGCGCGATGCCGTACCGCTTCACTTCCTCGACGGCTTCCCCGTTGCGGGCGTCGGGCAGGTTCAAGTCGACAACCGCAATGAAAAAGCGATCGGCATCACGAGCCAGCAGAACCTGAGCCTCGGCCAGGGTGCCGGCAACCTCGACTTCCAATCCCAAAGACTTTTCCACGGTTCGTTTGACCACCTTGGCCACGAACTTGCTGTCCTCGACAATCAGCACCTTGTTCATTCGTTCGCCTGGAAATGAAAGATTTTTCAGCCTGGAAGAAGTTGCAAAATCGCTAGCCACCATCCTAAGTCAAAGGCTGATCAGCGTCAAGTAAGTAGCATGCCGAGGGATTCCAATTGCACTCGGGGATCGAAACGGGGCATCGTTCCCGGGCGGAGGTATTGTCAAAATAGAAATAACAACACGAAGCCCGGAAGCCGGGTTTTTCATACCTGAAAAAGGCGTTTTTGACCCGGGAATCGGACACTGAGAACTCATAAAGCTGTATCATTCCCCAAAATCGGCGCCGTGAGCTGTCGATTTCACAACTTTACGCCGAGTTTGGAGCTTCCCTGATCGAGAGCTTTGGGCACATTTCCGCGAAAAACAACCCGAGTTGACGTCTCGTTGCGTACTTTTCCGGGATTGGAACCACCTTCGAACCGCTCAGGTATAACCACTCCCGGGAACGGAACCGGTCGTTGACCCCGAAACCAGTCCTGTTCCCGGGAACGGAACTACCCTGGCGACCGCCGACCGGTCCCATTCCCGGGCAAAAGATCCTTTCGTGCCGATCCAAGGGGTCTTTTTGGCAAAAAAGTGATGAAATTCAGCCAAATTACAGGTCTGACAACCAAATGAGGTGATTTTTAGCTAAAAGTAACAAACTTGTCCGGGCGCGTACGCATCCTACATGCATGCAAGCCGAGATTCGCCCCCCGGGCGAGGCGAGGCGGCTCCCCTGGGCGCGCACGCATCCTGCGTGCATTTCCAGACGATTGCATCAGAATGACCGTAGGTTTTAAATGGACCTCGGAAGTTGCAATGGAAGCTTGCTTCTTTAAGGCTTTGCTTCCCTGCACACGGGCCTCATGCTCGTCCAGTGGTACAAAATCCCGGCTGGGCGGAGGGTAATCAGGGCATGGTGAATGCGGGAAGAAGGGTAACTTGCAACTTCCCGACTTTATTCATGACCCACGGTCATTCCAACGCAACCGTCTGGAAATGCACGCAGGATGCGCGCGCGCCCAGGGGGGCCGCCTCGTCTCGCCCGGAGGGCGATTCTCGGCTTGCATGCCCGGGTTGATGCTCGCATTTACATTCGATGTGCTGTTCACCCAAGCGAATCCCCATGATAAAGTGAAGCAACGCTATGGAGTGTCACAGCCTTGACCGATTCTCAATTCGATATCTTTATCAGCTACAGCGAACAGGACGGCAATTGGGTTCGCAACTGGTTGCTTCCCCGCCTGGAACAGGCAGGCTGCCGGGTTTGTATCGATATCCGCGATTTTGAAATAGGCAAACCCGAAATCGTCAATAGAGAATACGCGGTGGCCCATAGCGCTTTCACCATCCTGGTCTTAAGTCCTTCCTGGTTGAAAAGTGAAGCATCGGCATTCGAGGCCCTGCTGCTCCAGCATAAGGACCCCATGGCTTTGCAGGGACGTCTGCTGCCGATCATGCTGACTGAATGCCCTCTACCCCAGCGGTTGGATATGCTGACCCGGGCCGACTTCCGCGAGCCGGGCGGTCGCGAGGATGAATTGTCCCGGTTGCTAGGACAGATCGGTAAGGATGCACCCAAACCGGTTTCACATGACCGGCCCATGGACGAGGACGCTTTACTGAAAGAGAAAAAAGCACAATTGAAACAGGCAACCATCGCGGGCGAACCCACCACCGAACTCCGGGCAGATATTCTGAAACTTCGCCGTCAGTTGCGCAATGGAAACCAACCTCACCCTGAAGAGGTTCTTTCGGAGCGTTATGAACTGATCGAAGTTCTGGGCCAGGGCGGGTTTGCCAGGGTCTGGAAAGCCTATGACCTGGAACAGGAACGGGTGGTGGCGGCAAAGATACTGCACGGACAATATGCCGATGATCGAACACGCCGGGAGAGGTTCTTTCGCGGCGCCCGTCGCATGGGAGAACTGCAACATCCCGGCATTGTACGTGTCCTGGCCGAACGTTGCGAGGACGAACATCTGGCCTACTTCGTGATGGCCTATTGCGACGGCGGTAACTTACGCGACCGGGTGGTGAAGGACGGATTGCCTTTGGAAGAAGCTTTAAGCGTGATTCGTGCGGTTGGGGACGCACTGTGCCATGCGCACCGACATGGTTTGGTGCATCGCGATATCAAACCGGGGAATATCCTGCTGGATAGCAACGGCGGAGCCTGTTTGACGGACTTCGACCTGGTCAAGGCGGCGGACACCACGGGGGGAACCCGTACGGGAATGGGATTGGGCACCTTTGTCTACGCGGCCCCTGAAGCCATGGCCGACGCCCGAGGCGCCGGCGTAGAGGCCGATGTCTACGGACTTGGCATGACCACCTTGTTTGCCCTGTACGGCAAAGACCTTCCCATGGACGTGATCAGGGATGCCCGGGGAATCATCGAAAAGCTACCCTGTTCCCTCCGTTTCAAAAAAGCCGTTACCAAGGCTGTATCCTGGCGTGTCGAGGATCGATTCCAATCCGTTGAAGCCTTCCTGGCCGCCCTGGAACCTCCCAGTCCGGACAAAATGTCTCAACCCGACCCCAAGGCTCCAAACGACTTCAACCCCGGCGATGATTGGGTCACCATCGCCCCCGGTGAATTCACCATGGGTAATAACAGCGGAGGTAGCTGGGAAAAACCGGCCCACCAGGTGCGGATCACCGAAGGTTTTTGGCTGGGCCGCCACCCGGTTACCAACCGGGAGTTCCGTCTTTTCCGGGAAGCCGGCGGGTATAAAGAGCAGCACTTTTGGACAGATAAGGGCTGGGATCGGCTTCGGTCGAAGGGCTGGGACAAGCCCGGCGGTTGGGAACGTAACAGCTTCAATGGGGATGAGCAACCCGTGGTCGGCGTCGGTTGGTTTGAAGCAAACGCCTACTGCAAATGGTTGACCGAAACCATGGCCTTACCGGAGGGCTTCTCGGTAATGCTGCCCACGGAGGCTCAGTGGGAATTGGCAGCTCGTGGCAGCGAGAACCGCCCGTATCCTTGGGGGCCCCAGAAACCTTCCAAGGAGTTGGCCAATTTCGGCGGGACGGTTGGCAAAACAACCGATGTCGGCTCCTATCCGCAAGGCGCTACGCCGGAAGGGGCACAGGACATGGCGGGCAATGTCTGGGAGTGGTGCTGGGATCATTGGTCCGAACGGGTATACCAACAGCGGCAATCGATAACGGAAGATCCGTACCACCAGGAGGGCGATGCTGCCGTGCGGGCGCTGCGTGGCGGCGCCTGGCTCAGCGACGCCGACTCCCTGCGGGCTTCGAACCGCCTCAGGGACCACGTCTGGGACCGCGACGACCTCATCGGCTTTCGCTGCTGCTTGTGTCGGCGGCCCGAGCACGGTTGATTCTTGGGCCTTGGCCCATTGGTCTTTGGGGCGAAGCCCCTCGAAAATTTTTTGCAAAATGACAAGGTCAAAGTGATAAGGTCGTGCCACTAGGCCGGAGGAACGACTCTTAAGCAGTGGGGGTTTCTGTCACCAATTGCAAGCAAGAATAGGGGTGTAACCCCCCCTGGGCGCGCACGCATCCTGCGTGCATTTCCAGACAATTGCATTAAAATGACCGTGGGTTCAAATGGACTTCGGAAGTTGCAATGGAAGCTTGCTCCTTCAAGGCTCCGTTTCCCTGCACACGGCCTCATGCTCGCCCGGAGGTACAAAATCTCGGCTGGGCGGAGAGTAATCAGGGCATGGTAAATGCTTGAAGAAGTGTGACTTGCAACTTCCTGACTTTATTCATGACCCACGGTCATTCTAATGCAAGCGTCTGGAAATGCACGCAGGATGCGTGCGCGCCCAGGGGGACTTAGCCCCAAAGACCAATGGACCAAGAATCAACCGTACTCGGGCCGCCGACACAAGCAACAGCGAAAGCTGATGCCGATGCCGCGGCTCGAAGCCCGCAGGTCGCCGGCTTGTGTTTACCGATCTCCGGGATAGGCGTTTCGGTTTTCGAATGCGTTGATTTCTATGGCATCCCGGCGGGTCAGAAGGTAAGTCCGGGAGCGCTTACTGCCGATATGCGCGCAAGCCGAGAATCGCCCCCAGGGCGAGGCGAGGCGAAAACCCTGGGCGCGCACGCATCCTGCGTGCATTTCCAGACGATTGCATGAAAATGACCGTGGGTTTTAAATGACACCAGGAGTTGCAATGAACGCATACTCCCTCGCCCATCGCGTCTTTGCAAGCGGACGCCCATGCACGCCCCGGGACCCAAATTCCCGACCTGCCTGAGGGCAGCCGGGGCATGGTAAAGGCTTGAAGAAGGGTATATTTGCAACTTCCCGGCTTTATTCATGACCCACGGTCATTCTAATGCAATCGTCTGGAAATGCACGCAGGATGCGCGCGCGCCCAGGGGTTCCGCCTCGCCTCGCCCGGAGGGCGATTCTCGGCTTGCATGGAGGCGCGTCCAGGTTGACGCTCGCATTACATTCCGGGAGATGATTGAATCTCGGTCAATAAGAGACACGCTTGCAGAATCCGCTATTTCATAAAGGGCAGCCGAACTGTCCAGAGGTCATGGTTCCACATCAGTGCGGGCGGGGCGGTGATCATGGTGCCGTCATCCAGGAAGGCCATGTAGGTCATATTGAGCCGTTCTGTCGGTGAGAGGCCCGTTTCCTCAAAGTCGGCGCCCTTGCCGTAGAAGGAAACGCGATTCCGCCAATGACCTGTATGCTTGTCGATCTGGTAGAGCACGCCCCGGCAAAGGAGGTAGAGGTATTCTCCGTGCAATTTGAAATCGGTGAAGTGCTCGGGGCGAGTCGACCTGTTCTTCGGTATTTCCTCCTCGAAAAGATCGTATTCGCAAGCGTCGATCTCCGGGCCGGACAGCCTGTAGGCGGCCACTTTCTTGAGGTTTTTGTCAAAGCGATAGATGAAGGGGCGATAGCGAAATAAACAGTACCAACCCGAATCATCGCCGGCCCAAAGCGTGTCATTGAGAGCGGGTATTTCTCTGAGCATTTCCTTGTCGATGGGAAAAATCTCACCGACGAATTGTTCTACTTTTCCTTTGTGGTCATAGAGCGCGGCCAGACGACCTGTTCTGGGATAAACCGGAAGTAGGATGTGTGTATCATTGAAGGCAAAGGGAGAAACATAAGAGCCGTGCCCCAATTGATAGGAATGAACACGGAACCGGTATTGGAATTTACCTTTATCAAATCGGTGGAGGCTTTTCTCCGAAAAATCCAGAACCCAAAGCGTATCACTCTTTGCAGCGATCGAACGGGGCGCATATTGTCCCAACTCAGCCGGCCCGTGTCCGGCCTGACCGATACGCCGGATAAACTGACCGTCACGGTTTATCACAATGATCCGGGGATCCATCATATCGACAATGAATATATGCTGTCCATTGCTTTCGATCTGATTAATTCCGGTGATGAAAGTATCCTCGTTGGACTCGTCCTGAAAGTCAAGGGGTTGGAGATAGACCCGATGCTGATTTTCGGAGAGAAGAAGCCCGAGTAAAAGCAAAACCATAGGATGCCTCCCGAGTCAAATGGGGTTGTCGTCGCCGCAGTCTTCCCACCAGGGGCAATCACAATCTGGACAATAGCTTATGGTTTCACCCAGGATAAAGCCGCCTTTGCCTAACGCGGTGCATTCGACAGATCTTGAAGTGACTCTGTATTTACAACGATATGCGTAAGGGGTAGATCCACTGAGCTCGCAGGTGGCATGGGATTGAACCCCATTGCATTCAGGGCATATGATGGTTACGCCGCAGTAGTAGTCACTGCTGGGGGAGTGAAGTACAAAGAAAGCAAAAAAAATGGCTAGGACCTTATTCATAAAAAACCTCAATGGATGGTTTGAAACAACCCAAGAAGACCACAGTGGCGGTGGATTGTCAAGACCTGCTTGGATTCCCGGAAGCGGTTGTCGCTGTCGGTATTGGGTGTATAGCACCCTCAACTGTCGAGGGTTTGGGCCAGGTCTCGGGCCAGGGCTTTTACCAGGTCCGGTTGGGTCATGATGGTCAGGTGGGTGCCGTTTTGCGGATGCACTTCCACCTCCGCGTAGGCGTCCCAGCCTTGGGCCGGACTCGTATCCTTTTGGTTTGCGCCTTTTTGTTCCGCCCGGAACAGGGTGACCTTGCCGGCGTAGGGGCCCGGGCGGTAGTTGAAGGTGGCTTCGCCGTTGGCCGCGACAACCTCCGAAATGGCCTCCCAGCGGTCCAGGTCGATTTCCGGCGGCAGCAGGTCCGCCTTGCGGGCCAGGTTGAAGATGTGTTCGTCCCGTTGGTAGGCCGGGATATGCTCCAGGTCTTTTTGGGTGACCGACCAGGTTTTGCCCTGTTCCGCCGCCGCGTCTTGCAGGAATTGTAGGGCGAAGTGGTTATCCTCTTCCGGTCGGGTCAACAGTTCCGGCGGGTAGGCGTCGAACAGGGCCAGCAGCTTGACTTCCTCATTCGCCGCTGCCAACTGCCGGCCCATCTCGAAGGCGATCATGCCGCCCAGCGACCAGCCGCCGATATGGTACGGGCCTTCAGGCTGGATCTTGCGCATGGCCTCGATATAGACCTTCGCCATGACTTCCACCGAATAGAGCGGATCGGTTTCGCCCTCGATACCCACGCTTTGGATACCGAAAAACGGTCTGTCCTTGGGCATGTTCTTCGCCAGGGGTTGGTAACACAAGACATTGCCGCCCGCCGGGTGGACGCAGAAGAAGGGAGCTTTGTCGCCTTCCAGGCTGAGCGGAACCAGGCAGCCCGGCAGGGGTTTGGAGGCGCCCAGGCGTCGGGCCTGCTTGCGGATGGTGGGGCTGGTGAACAACTCGGCCAGCGGGATTTTTTGACCGAAAACCTTCTCGATTTGCGCGGTCAGCGGCACGGCGGTCAGCGAGTTGCCGCCCACCTCGAAGAAATCGTCCTCCGCGCCCGGGTTGGCAATGCCCAGCAGGTCGCTCCAGATAGCGGCCAGGCGTATTTCGGTCTCGCCCTGCAAGGGCACGTGTTGCCGTACCCGTGCGCCGCCGGCCTCGGTACGCTCGGAGTCCATGGCCAGGAGCGCTCGGCGGTCCGCCTTGCCGTTGGGGGTCATGGGCATGGCGTCGAGGATGTGAAAGCGGCTGGGGACCATGTAAGCCGGTAGGGCCTTGCGCAGTTGTTCGGTGACCTCCGGGAGACGCGTTTCATCCATGACGGCGAAGGCGGACAGCCGCTTATCCCCGTTCGGGGCTTGAGTCAGCAGGACCATGGCCGCGTCCACGCCGTTCTGTTCGGTCAGCGCCGCCTCGATCTCGCCGGGTTCGATGCGGAAACCGCGCAGTTTGATTTGGAAATCGATGCGACCCAGGTATTCCAAGGCATGTTCGTCCCGGCGGAAGCGCACGCGGTCACCGCTTCGATAGAGCCTGGCCCCCGGCGTCGCGCTGAACGGATGCGGCGTGAAGGTTGCGGCCGTCAAGGCCGGCCTGCCCAGGTAGCCCTGCGCCAGGCCCGCTCCGCCCACGAACAGTTCGCCCGGCACGCCCGCCGGTACCGGCCGCATGTGTCGGTCCAGGACGGCAATTTCCAGATCGTCCAGACCCAGCCCGATCAGGCTGCCGCGTCCGGCGCGCTCCGGCGTGACCTGGAAATAGGTCACGTGCACGCAGGTCTCCGTGATGCCGTACATATTCACCAGTTCGGGTCCGTTGTCCCCATAGCGTCGGTTCCAATCGGCAAGCAGGTTGAAGTCCAGCGCCTCGCCGCCGAAGATCACCCGGCGCAGGGCCGGCAGTTTCTCCTCGGAGCATTGCGCCAACTGGTAGAATGCCGACGGCGTTTGGCTGAGCACGGTGACGCCCTCGTCCTTCAACAGTTGGTGGAATTGTTGCGGGGAGCGGGTGGTCAGGTAGGGGACCACCACCAGCCTGCCGCCGCACAGCAGCGGGCCCCAGAGTTCCCAGACCGAGAAGTCGAAGGCGAAGCTGTGGAACAGGGTCCAGACATCGTTTTCGCCGAATTCGAGCCGGCCCGCCGCCGCGTCGAAGAGGCGCAAAACGGCCCGGTGAGACAGCACGGCGCCCTTGGATTTTCCGGTCGAACCGGAGGTATAGATCACGTATGCCGGGTGATCGGCGGATACGGAAACACCGGGCCCGTTCTCTGCCTCAGCCTCCAAATCCAGGATGACCGCCCGTTCTCCGAATCGAGCCGCCGTACTGCTTTCGGTCACAACCAGGGCCAGGCCCGCGTCCGCGATCATGTAATCGGCGCGTTCCTCGGGATAGGCGGCGTCCATGGGCACGTAGGTTGCTCCCGCCTTGAGAATACCCAGAATCCCGATGACGGAGCCCAGTGTGCGCTCTGCGGCGATGCCTACCCGGTCACCCGGGCGAACACCTCGGGCCGTCAGTTGAGCGGCGGCGGCGTTGGTGCGGCGTTCCAATTGGGCGTAGGTCAGCGCCAGGTGCTCATCTCGAGCCGCAATGCGGTCGGGCGTGCGTTGCGCCTGTGCCCGGAAACGGTCACACAAGGAACCGGTAACGTCGTGTTGCGCGCTGATAGGATTCAGCAATCGCGGCAGTTCCAGCGCGGTCTCCCCGGACATCAGGCCCAGCCTTGAAATCGGCTGATCTGTATCGGCCAGGACCTGTTGCAGCAGGGTTTGGAACATGCTCGCAAAGTTTTCTACCGAGGACCGATGGAAGAGATCGCTGTTGTATTCGAAACTCGCGTGATAATGCCCGCCCAGGGGACGCACCGTCAAGCTGAGATCGAACTTGGGCGTCACCTGGTTCAATGCAAAGGGTTGCGCGGTCAAACCGGGCAGCGTGAGGTCGGTTTCCGGCGTATTCTGCATCACGAAAACGGTTTGGAAGAAGGGCGTGCGGTCCATGGCCCGTTCCGGTTGCAGTTCATCCACCAGCATTTCGAACGGCAGTTCCTGGCGGGAAAAGCTTTCCAGCGTGGTGGTGCGGACCCGGGTCAGGAAGTCGCGGAAGCTCGGGTCGTTGCTCAGGTCGTTGCGAATGACCAGGGTGTTGACGAAGAAGCCGATCAGCTCTTCCAAGTCCTTGCGATTGCGGCCCGCCACCGGCGTCCCGATGCACACATCATCCTGCCCGCTGAGGCGATACAGCAGCACCGCGTAGACCGCTTGCAGCAACATGTAGGGCGTCACGCCCAGTTGTCGGCAGTCGGCTTCCAGGGTCGTTTTATCGGCGGCTTCGATTTGGAAATGCAGCAGGTCTCCCCTCGGCGCACGGCCGATTTGCCGTTTGCCGTCCAGCGGGATATGTAATTCCTCGGGAACCCCGCGCAGGTGTTCGCGCCACCAGGCCAGTTGTTCCTTGACGGCCGGGCCCTCGCCCCAAGCCTGCAAGGTTCGCGCATAATCCGCGTAACGAATCCTGGTTTCCGCCGGGGGGGCGGCCTCCGGGTCGCGACAGGTACGGGTGTATTGTTCGGCCAGTTCCCGGATCAGCAGGGTCACCGACCAGCCGTCGAAGAGGATGTGGTGCACCAGGGTCAGCACCAGGTAGTCGTCGGCGCCCAGGCGCAGCACCAGTGCACGGATCAGCGGACCTTGTTCCACGTTGAAGCGCTGCACGACCAGGTTACGGGCCAGATCTTCGGCCGATTGCAACGGGTTCTCCAAGCCTTGCAGGTCCAGGAAGACAGGGCGCAGTTCGTCCACGTCGGCCAGTTGCCGCAACGGCAGGCCGTTGACGCCGGGGAAGTAGGCGCGCAGTTCTTCCTGCCGGGTTAAAAGCCGCAGAAAGGCCTGCTCCATGGCGGCTGCGTCCAGGGCGCCCCTGAACCGGACCGCCGCGTACATATTGTAGGCCGCGCCGCTGAGTCCCAGTTTTTCCAGGAACCACAAGCGTCTTTGCGAGAAGGAAGGCGGCGTACCGTTTGCGCCGCCCTCGCGTTGCAAGACGGGCAGGCTCGCCCCGCCGCGCGCCTGGTCCAACACCAGTCCCAGGTCGCTGACGGTGGTGGCGTCGAACAGGGTGCGCAGGGGCAGATCCACACCGTGGGTTTCGTGTAAACGCGCCAGTACGCGCGCGGCTTGTAAGGAGTGTCCGCCCAGTTCGAAGAAATCGTCGTCGGCGCCGATACCGTCGCGTTCCAAAACCTCGGACCAAACGGCCGCCACCAGTTCTTCCGACGGTGTACGGGGCGGCACGAAAGGCCTTTCCGGTCCTTGCAAACGCTTTGGCTCCGGCAGGGCCTTGCGGTCCACCTTGCGGTTGGGAGTCAGCGGCATGGCGTCCATTTGGATGAAGTGGCCGGGCACCATGTACTCGGGCAGTTTTGACCGCAACAATCGTCGCCAGGCGCCGAGGTCCACGGAGCCCTCGGCGACCACCCAGGCGACCAGGGCGCGGTTATTCCCTTCGCCGCGAACGTCAATGAAGACCTCGCGTACCTCGGGCAGTTCAAGCAGCAGGGCGGCCGGCTCCGCCGTTTCGATGCGGTAGCCGCGCAAATTCACCTGGCTGTCAACGCGACCCTGAAAGACCACCGTTCCATCGGCCTGATAACGTCCCAGGTCCCCGGTGCGATAGCGGCGACAATCGGCCTGACCGGGATCGGTGCTGAAGCGTTGATTGCCGGAATCGTCCGAGGGTAGAAAACCCAGCGCCATGTGCGGCGAGCGCATCACCAACTCGCCAAGCTCACCCACGCCTGCCGTGCGACCGTCGGCGCGCAACACCAGGATTTGCGACCCGGGCATACCTACACCCAGCGGCAGGGTTTCCCGTGTTTCCTCCCGGGAAACCCGGTAGTAACTGACCGTCCGCTGGGTTTCGGTTGTGCCGTAGAAGTTGATCACCTCTAACTGTTCAGCGCGCCGGTGTAACCGCTGCACCGCGCTGAAGACAAGGGCTTCGCCCACAAAGAAGACCTTGCGCAGGTGGGGAAGGCTCATCTCGGCGTCGGTGTCGCACAGGATGCCGATCATGGCCGGCGACAGGTGCATGACGCTGATGCGGTTGACGGCGGCCCATTGGGCCAGTCGGTGCGGCGCGATGTCTGTTTCGGCCGGCACGATGATCGAAGCGCCCAGGCACAGCGGGGTAAACAGGTCCCGTTGCAGGGGATCGTGAGCCAGGCCGGATAGCATGCTGAAACGATCGCTTTCGCTGAGTTGGAAATGTTCGGCGGACCAGGGCAGGAAGTGAGTCAAGGAGCCGTGGCGTCCCACGATGACCTTGGGTTTGCCGGTGGAACCGGACGTAAAGCCGACGGAAGCCGGGTCGTCGGGTCCAATCTCGGGAAGCGGCGCGTGGTCGGTAGATTCCGCGATATCGGTCAGACGGTCGTCCGGGTTCAAGGTGAGCACCGGGGCGCCGCTCAAGGCCTCCGGCACGGCGCCGGCTCCCGCAAGCGCCACAATCAGTCGCGGTTTGCAAGCCGCTACATAATCGGCCAGGCGAGCGGCCGGATAGCCGGGGTCCAGCACGGCGAAGGCGGCGCCCGCGTTCAAAATCCCGGGTACGGTTACCGCCATGCCCTTCTCGCGGGCCGCGTAGATGCAGACCACATCACCCTTGCGGACGCCGTGCTGAATCAGCCCGCGAGCCAGATCTTCGATGCGTTGCAGCAGTTCGGCATAGGTCCAATCGCCGGCCGTATCGCAGACGGCAAGCTTGGTCCCGCCGCCTTTTTCTACGATCGTCCGGATATGGGCCGGAACCGATCCGCGCCAGGATGTGTCCAAGGTCAGGCCCTGGTCGGGTAGATAGGGGTCGCGGCTCGGACTGGTCAGGTTGTAGGTCTCGATCGACAGATCGGGTTGCTCGGCGATCTGTTGCAGCAGGCCCGCGTATTGTTCCAACATGGCAAGGGCGCGTTCCGGGTTGAACAAGGCCGTATTGTAGTGCAGCTTCAGGCCGATTTGTTCGCCCATGTCGTTGGCATAGAGGGTGAAGTCGAACTTGGTGCCCACGGCCGGCGGGTTACTGATCGGTTGCACCGTCAGCCCCGGTAATTCGCTGTCCATGGCGGGCAGGTTGAGCATGTTGAAGAAGACCTGGTAGATGGGGTTGCGCGCCGCGTCGCGTTCGGGTTTTACGGCTTCGACCACCTTCTCGAAGGGCAGATCCTGGTGTTCATAGGCGTCCAGCGTGGTCGTGCGTACCCGGTTCAGCAGTTGCAGGAAAGTGGGCGCGGGTTCTTCTTCGTGCTTGACGCGGGTGCGCAGGGCGAGCGTGTTGATGAAAAAGCCGATCAGGGTTTCCAACTCCGGCCGGTTACGTCCGGCGGTCGGTGTTCCCACGATGACATCGTCTGTTCCGCTCAGTCGAGCCAATTGCAGTTTGAAGGCCGCCAACAAGGTCATGAACAGGGTTGCCCCCTGTTTCCGGGAAAGGCCGCGCAGGGCCTCGCTGAGTTCCAGGTCCAATACGATGCCGGTAACGGAGGCAGCGTGGCTGCGTACCCGCGTACGCGGTCGGTCGGTGGGCAGGTCCAGCACCGGCAGTTCCCCGCCAAGGGTTTTGCGCCAGAAGGACAAGCGGCGTTCAAGGCCCTCGCCTTGCAGCAGATTGCGTTGCCAAACGGCATAGTCGGGATATTGTAGTGCCGGGGCGGGTAATGAAGCTTCCTGATCGTCCGCATAAAAGGCGCAAATTTCACCGGCCAGAATGCCCATCGACCAGCCGTCCGAGATGATGTGGTGCTGGTTCAAGACCAGGATATGCTCGTCGACATCCAGCTTGAGCAGGGTGAAGCGGTACAGCTCGCCTTGAGTGAGGTCGAAGCTGCTTTGGAATTCGCGGGCAATGAACGCGCGCGCCTGTTCCTCGGGGTCGTCGGCGTCGGTAAGGTCGATCAAGGGGAAGGAGATCACGCCGGCGGGGTCGACAATTTGGACCGGCAGCCCGTCCTCTTCGGCGAAACGGGTGCGCAGGCTTTCATGGCGGGCGACCACCATCTCCAGCGCGCGCCGGAAACGCCGGTGGGAGATGCTGCCCGTCAGTCGCAACGCGGAGGGGATATTGTAGGCGCTGGATTTACCCTCTAATTGTTGCAGGAACCACAGACGTTGCTGTGCAAAGGAGAGGGGAGCGGGTTTGCGGCGGTCGGGGCGGAAAGCGGGCGCCGGTTCATCGACGAAATGCTCGCCGGTTCTTTGTTTTTCAAGGGCGCGACCCAGCAACCTGGGCGTGGGTGTTTCGAACAGTTGGCGAATGGGCACCTTCAGGTCCAGAGAGGCGCCGATTCGCGAAACCACCTGCGCCGCCAGCAGGGAGTGGCCGCCGACATCGAAGAAATTGGCGTCGCGGCCGGCTTTTTCCGCGCCCAACACCTGGGCCCAGATATCCAGTAGAATCTGCTCCACCGGTCCGGCGCCCAAAACATCCTCGGCTTCTGCCGGGGGGTGGGTTTGCGGCAAGGGCAGCGCGTCAAGGGCCTTGCGATCTATCTTGCCGTTGGGGGTGAGCGGGAACTGTTGCAGGCAAATGAAGGCGGAGGGCGCCATAAAGGCGGGCAGTTTGGCCGCGACGGCCTCGCGCAGCCGGGGGACGACCGCTTCCTGAGACGTACAAACATAGCCCACCAGGCCGGGACCCGCATCTTCCCGAAGACTGACCACCGCACGGCTGATCCCTTCAACGGCTTCTAAGGCGATTTCGATTTCTCCCGGTTCGATACGAAAGCCGCGCAATTTGACCTGGTTATCGACGCGTCCCAGAAACATCAGGTTGCCGTCGGGCCTCAAGCGGGCGCGGTCGCCGCTGACATAGCGGCGTGTCCCTTGACCGTTTGGGTCGGGGCGGAAGCGCAGGGCCGTTTCAGCCGGACGGTTGAGATAACCGCGCGCCAGGCCGGCGCCGGTCAAAAGCAGGGAGCCGGGGACGCAGGCGGCGGTGGGCTGATCGTCATCATCGCGTACCTGGACGCCGTAACCGGCGATGGGGCGTCCGATGGAGACCTCGTTCCCGTCGCCGCTTTCCACGGTGTATTGGGTGGCGACCACCGTGGCCTCGGTGGGGCCGTAGGTATTCAGCAGCAGCGGACGCGGTTCGTTGAGCTGAAACCACTGTTGACAGGTTTCCGGCAAGGCCGCTTCCCCGCCGATGATGGTCAGACGCGTTTCAGCGGGGAAGGAGAGGTTTCCTTCGAGCATTTCCGCCGTCAGTCGCCGCCAGAAAGCGGTCGGCAGATCGATCACCGTGATATTCCACCGGCGGCAGAAATCCAGGAATTGGCCGGCGTTGGTCAGGATGTCGTCGTTGCGCGTGATGACCGCGCCGCCCGCGACCAGGGTGGGGACGATTTCTTCCATGGCCGTGTCGAAACCCAATGCCGCAAATTGGAGGACGCGGTCCCGGTGGGTCAGTTGGTAGGTCCGACGGCAGTGTTCGGCGAAGTTATTCAGGGATTGCCGGCTGATCACCACGCCCTTGGGTCGGCCCGTTGAGCCGGACGTGTAAATGATGTAAGCAGCCTGCTGCGCCTCCAACGCCGACAGTTCGATGTCATCGTTTTCGGTTGCTCGGCATAATTCTTCCGGATCGCAGATGTGAACGCCTTCAGGTGCAAGGGATACGAGATTGGATTGGGCGATCAGCAGGACGGGTTGCGCGTCATCGACAATTCGGGCAATGCGTTCGGCCGGGTAGTCCGGGTCCAGCGGCAGAAAAACACCGCCCGCTTTGAAGATGCCCAGCATGACGGCAATAAATCGCGGGGAGCGTTCCAGCAAGACGGCAGCGGGCGTTTCGGGTCCCACGCCCCGCGCTCTCAGGTTTCGGGCAATGGTGTCTGTCAGCCGATCCAGTTGACGGTAGCTGAGGGCGCCGTCCGCTGCGTTGGCGGCGCCGTCATAGAGGGCAATTGCCTCGGGGCGTTCCCGGACATGTTGTTTCAAGGCGGTCAACACGTCGGCGCAAAGCGGCGGTGGGACGTCGGCCAGGTCGGCAACCATGCGGGCATCGTTTTCCGGCAACATGCAGAGTCCGCGCACGGGTGTATCGCCGGCGGTCAGGCAGGAGCGCCAGGTTTGGAAGAACAGTTCGGATGCTTGACGACCCTGTTCGGCGTTGAAAACCTCCTCGTGCAGGTCGAAATGGATTTCTACTTCATGGTTGCCGCCCATGACCACCTGAAGGGTCAGGCTCTCCAGCATGTGCCTGGCGAAAACCCAGACGGTGGGCTGATAGTCACCGCGAATCTTGGCGTAGAGCGTGTTCGGCGGGAAGAAATTGAGTACGGTATCGTAGGCGACCCGACCCACCAGGGGAACGGCGCGTCCGTTTTTGAGGACCTTGAAGGCTTCATCGCCGATGCGGTCGATCAGTTGTTGCAACGTTTCGTCCGGGTCTACGTTAAAGCGAAGGGGCAGGATGTGCGACAGGGAGCCGATCGCCTTGCGGGCTGCCTTGGAGCGGCGGTTATGCAGGGGGAGGCCGATGGAGACCACGCGGCTGCCGGTTGACCGGTGCAGGTAGACGGTCAACACGGCCAGCAGGAAATAGAAGAGATATCGCGGGTTTTGGTCTTTCAAACCGGCCAGGGTTTGTTGGACCAGGTCACGGTCCGGTTCACGGGTGAGGCGAAACGCTTTGGTGCCGGTTTTCTTTTGCAAGCGGCCGTGGAAGGGAGAAGGTTCCCAGGGCACGGCCAGGACGCTCTCGATCCATTTTTGCTCCCGGTGCCAGTCCTCTTCGCCGCGCCGATTGCGGTCTTCGTCGGCGTGGGACCGTTGGGACCAGGTCTCTCGAGGCGCCTCCCGGTCTTCGAAGTACAGATCCGAGAACAATTCCCAGCAGTGGGCCATGGACATGCCGTCCATACAGAGGATGTGAACCCGCATGATATGCGCGTAGCTGTTCTCGCCCAGGCGGGCCAGGGAGAAGTCGAACAGGCGTTCATCCAACTTCAACCCATCCCGGTAGATCTCCTGGATCCAGTCGTGCATGCTCGCCAGGGGGTCTTCCTCGCCGCTGAAATCGCGGTAGAGCGGTTGGTTGAGCACGTTGGGATTGTCGACCCTTTGCGGAATGCCGTTTTCATCGGCGATGTAGTTCAGGCGCAACGTATCCAGTTTCTCCACCAGCATTTGGTTGACCCTATGGAAGCGGTCCAGGTCGATTTCGTAGGGATAGGTCACGTAGCCCCATTCCTCGTAGGCAATGCTGGTGGTGTTCAGGCGGCTGCCCACCCAGGCGGTCAGTTCCAGGTCGGACATATTGCTCTTACGGCGCAGGTCGGCCAGGCCCGCTTTGAAGGTATCGGCGGCCGGCTGGGCCTCTACGCGGGCTCGATCCAGGAGGCTCGTTACGGTTTCGGCTTCATTGCCGGCGGCTGTCTCCCAGAAAGCGGTGAGTTGTTGCGCCATGCGTTGGATGCGGATGGGCTCGAACAGGTCGGCGTTGTATTGCAGCGTGCCCTCGATGCTGCCGTCCGGCATTTCGTTCATGAGCAGGGTCAGGGCAACCTTGGCGCCGGCCTCCTCTTCTTCCATGGGGGTCAGCTTCAGGCCCTCCAGGTCAACCGTTTCGCGCCTGAAATTTTGCAGTGTGAACGCGCATTGCACCAGTGGTGTGGTACTGGGGTCCCGGTCGGCATTGGTGCAGGCAATCAGTTGATCGGTGGGAAAGTCGCCGTTGGCAAAGGCGTCCGTGGTGAAGCGCCGGACGCGGTGAACCAACTCGGTGAGGGTGGGGTTCTCGCGGATGTCGATTTCCAAGGCCAGGGTGTTGATGAAGAAACCCATGATCGCTTCCAACTCCACCCGGTTTCGCCCGGCCACGGTAGTCCCTACCAGCAGGTGGTTCTGGCTGCAAATGCGGCCCAGCACCGCGCCGTAACCGGCCAGTAGGGTCATGAACAGGGTGGCGCCGGTGTCGGCGGCCAGGCGTCGTGCGGCGTCCGCGGTTTCCTTGTTCAGGCTGAAGTCCACGGCCGCGCCGCTATAAGTAATGTGCGGCGGCGCGGGATAGTCGTAGGGCAGATTCAGCTTTTGCGGCACATCGCGCAGGGCGTTTTGCCAGAAACCGCGCCGGTTCTCCCACAATCCTTTTTGGAGGGCGCCTTGTTCCCAGACGGCAAAGTCCGTGTATTGCAGTTCGGGTTGCGGCAGGGAAGCGGCGGCGCCCTGGTCCGCCGCCCGGTAAAGCGCGGTCAACTCGCGTACCAGCAGGCTCATGGACATGCCGTCGGTAACGATATGGTGCAGGCACAGCAGTAATACGTGGGAATCTTCGCCCCGCTTCAGCAAATGGGTGCGCATCGGTGGGTCCGTGGTCAGGTGAAAGGGGGTGTGGTTGACGCGCCGGGTCCGGTCGGCAATCTCGGTTTTCTGCACGTCCCGGTCGAACATGGAAATGTCGGTGACCTCTAAATCAACTCCGGTGTGGACCCCCGGACGTTGAAAGGGCGTACCGTCTACCTCGCCGAAGGCCGTGGAAAGGATGGTGTGTCGTTGCAGCAATTGTCCCAGTGCCGTTTCCAGCGCCGCCGTGTTCAACCGGCCTTCCAGCAGCAGGGCGCGGCCGACGTTGTAGGCCGTGTTGTCGGGGTCCATGCGATCGAGGAACCACAGCCGTTGTTGCGCCTGTGACAGGGGATAGGTATCTGTGACGGGCGCGGTTTGAATGGTCTCCCGGTCGCTTGCGGCCGTACCCTTCAGATAATCCAACACCGTTTGCTTGTGCTGCTTCAGGAGCTGTTTCTCCTGATCCGAAAGCGCATCCTTGGGGGCGCGCAGGCGTAGCTTGCCGTCTTCCGCCCTCAGCTTGACGCCCTTCTTGGACAGTTGCAATACCAGCGCTTCGGCGTCTGCCCGGTCAAAAGTTACGAGTGATTGATCCATGGTACTTCCTTCCTCGATTCACGATGGTTCGTGGGTTAAAATTCCAATTCTTCTTCATCATCTTCGGGAGCTTCGGCCCAAGCTGCCTCAGTGCTTGCAATGCTTCGAATCCAGTCGGCCAGTCCGGCGATGGTGGGATCTTGAAACAGCAGGCGCAGTGACGGTTCCACCTCGAAACGGCGGCGAACACGGGCAATGACCTGCACCGCCAACAGGGAGTGGCCGCCCAACTGGAAGAAGTTGTCGAAGACGTCTTGGTTTGTGTCGGCGGGCAGGCCGAGGGTTTCGTTGAAAATATCGGCCAGGGCTTGTTCGATTTCGTCGCGAGGCGGCGTACTTTTCCGGTTTTGGAACGTGCTCAGATCGGTCGGCAAGCGGGCGGTATCCAGCTTGCCGTTGGGTGTCAGCGGCAGTCTTTCCAGGGGTACGAAAACTGCCGGGATCATGAAGGCCGGTAATTGGGTGCGTAAGCGTTCGGTCAGGACTTGTATATCCAGGTCGATATCCGTGCAGGCGAGATAGGCCGCCAACATTTGATCGTTGCTGTTGGGTCGGGGACGCAGCAGCACAGCGGCGTCCATCACCTGTTCCTCACGACGCAAGGTTGCTTCGATCTCGCCGATTTCGATGCGGAATCCGCGCAATTTGACCTGGTTGTCAAGCCGGCCCAGGAAGTCGAGGCGTCCGTCGGCCAGGAACCGCGCCCGGTCGCCCGAGTGGTATAGCCGTGCGCCCGGCTTGTCGCTGAAGGGATGGGGTCGAAAACGCGCGGCGGTTAGTTTCGGGCGGTTTAAATACCCGCGCGCCACGCCGGTTCCACCGATCATCAATTCTCCGGGAGCACCCATGGGGCAAGGCTTGAATTGCCGGTCCAGAACATAGACTTCCTGGTTGGGGATGGGGCGGCCGATGGTGGCGGGCAGGCCTGTACGGCAGATTTCACGACTGGTGGAAACCGTGCCCTCGGTAGGTCCGTAGACGTTGACCAGGCGCACGTCGTCGGCCCAGGCATCCTTCACGTCGTCGGGCAGGGCTTCGCCGCCCAGACCCAGCAGGCGCAGGTGCGGCAGGTGCAATTTGGGCAGGGCTGCTAATGCCGATGGAGACAAAATGGACAAGGTGATGCGTTCGGTGGTCATCACTTCTTCAAAGCGCACCGGATCCAGAATATCGTCGGTGTTGTGGATGTGCAAAGCGCCGCCGGCGCACAGGGTCATGAATGTGTGCGAGGTGCCCGCATCGAACGAGAAGGAGGTGGTTTGCATGAAGCGCTCGCCCGGCCCTGTTTCGTAATAATCGATGTCAGACAAGATGGTGTTGGTCAACGCCTCGTGCACCAACACCGTGCCCTTGGGTTTGCCCGTACTGCCCGAGGTATAGATGATGAAAGCCGCGTTCTCGGGGTGGGGATTCAAGTCGAGGTTGGTTTCCGGGTCGCTTGCCGTCATATTCCTCAGAAGGATGTTGGTCACGCCTTCGGGCGGGTTGTCGGCTGGTTCGAAGGTCACCAGGTATTTGAGCCCGGAATCTTGCAGCATGTAGTCCAACCGCTCCCGAGGATAGGCAGGGTCCAGGGGCATGTAGGCGCCGCCCGCCTTGAGCACGGCCAGCATGGTCATCACCAGTTCGGGGCAACGCGGCAGGCAGAAGCCGACGATGTCCTCGGGTTGCACGCCTTCCCGGCGCAGTCGGTGCGCGAGTTGGTTGGCGGCGCGGTTCAAGCGGTCGTAGGTCCACGCTACGCCCTTGTGAACCAGTGCGTTTGCCTCCGGGTGCCGTGCCGCCATGTGTTCGAAGATGCGGTGGACGGGCGTTTCCAAGGGAACGTCGCGCGTATTCCGGCTGAAGGTTTCCAGAACCAGCGCCCTTTCATCCCGCGAAATCATGGGAAGTAAATCTACCCGGTGATCGGGGTTCTCGGCGGCGGAGCGCAGCAGGTTGCCGTAATGATCGATCAGGCGCCGCACCGTTTCCCCGTCGAACAGGTGGGTGTTGTATTCCATATAACCGAACAGCTTGCCGTCGCGTTCCGTCATGGAAAGTCCCAGGTCGAATTTGGCGGTTTGCTGTTCCATTTCCAATGCCTTGACGTGCAGCCCCGGTAATTGGAGTTCGGGCAGGTCGGCATTTTGCAGCACGAAAACGATTTGGAACAAAGGCGTATGGCTCATGTTGCGCGGCACGTCCATGGCATCCACCAGTTGTTCAAAAGGCAGGTCCTGGTTTTCGAAGGCCTCCAGACTGGTCTCGCGGGTGTGTTGCAACAAGTCCCGAAAGGTCGCATTCGGAGAAATCTGGGTGCGCAGCACCAGGGTATTGACGAAAAAGCCGATCAGCGGTTCCAACGGCTTCTGGTTGCGGTTGGCAATGGGAGAACCCAAAACAATGTCGTCCTCGCCGCTGTAACGCGCGATGAGCAGGGCAAAAACCGATTGCAGCACCATGAACAGGGTTGCGCCCTCATCGCGGCCCAATTGGATCAGCGCGTGCGTGATCGCCGCGTCCAATTCGAAGTGACAAGCGGCGCCGTCAAAGCTCATCTCCGTGTGGCGGGGTCGATCCGTGATCAGTTCGTGGAGGACGGGCGCACCGGCTAATTTATTGAGCCAATATTGCTTTTGGCGTTCCAGCGGCTTGCCGGCAAGATGGTTGTGCTGCCACCAGGCAAAATCGGCATATTGAACGGGCAGCGGCGGCAAAGCCTTCAGCGCTTCAGTTTCACTTCGGCCGCGTCGGCTGTAAAGCAGGCCCAGTTCCTGAACGAAGATGCCTGCCGACCATCCGTCGGAGATGATGTGGTGCATGACCATGACCAGAATGTGCCGGTCGGGTTGTGTCTGCAACAACCGCATGCTTAGTAACCGGCCGTTTTCGAGCTGAAATTGCTCCGCGGCGGCTTCCTGCAATGTGTCGTCGAGGCTTTCCGGGGAAATGACCTCGACGCTCAGGGAGACAGGTTCTGCCGGGAGGATGCGCTGATAGGGTTTTCCGTTTTCATCGGCGGGAAAGACGGTGCGCAGGGATTCGTGGCGGCGAATCACCTGGCTGAGGCTCCAATTCAGCGTGTCCAGGTCCAGGCCGCCGTCCAACTGTAGGGCAACGCTCAGGTTGTAGGCGGTGGCCGCGCTCGCCGACTCGCCGAAACGGCTGAGGAACCAGAGGCGTTGCTGCGAGAACGAAAGCGGCGGGGTAATATGATCGGGCCGCCTGGTCAGCGGGGGCAGATCGAAACCGCCGTGTTCCCGTCGCAGGGTTGCCATACGAGCGGCCAGGCCCTCGACGGTGGGTTCGCGGAAGAAATCCTGGAGGGTCAGCGGAACCTGCTCCTGCTCGCGGATGCGGGCCAACACACGGCCCGCCGTCAGGCTGTGCCCGCCCAGGTGAAAGAAGTTGTCTCTGACCGATAGATGCTTACGCTTCAGAATGTCCGACCAGATATCGGCAATCGCGGCTTCATCGGGACCACGCGGCGCAATATGCACGCCGCTTCCGGTCAGGTCTTCCGCCGATACTTGCGGCAGCGCCTTGCGATTGCGTTTACCGCTCGCGGTTCGGGGCAGCTTGTCCAAAACTCGCAGGCCCGCGGGGCGCATGTGCAACGGTAGGTGGGTCTCGATGAACGGGATCAGCTCGGTCATCGGTTCGGGAATGTCACGGTCGAGGACCACGAAGGCGGCAATGAAGGCGTCCGGTGTGTGGACATGTTGCAGGACCACGGCGGCCTCGGTAACAGCCGTGTGTTGCTCCAAAACGCGTTCGATTTCTTCCAGCTCAACCCGTACGCCGCGAATTTTGACCTGATGGTCCTTGCGGCCCAAAAAGCGTAGCGTGCCGTCGCTGTTGATCATGCCCAGGTCCCCGGTTCGGTAGAAACGCTTGTCACCGTTGCGTCCGAACCGTTTTGCGGTCTCCTCGGGCCGGTTCCAGTAACCAAGGGTCAGGTAATCGGAGTGAATGACGATTTCGCCGGGCATCCCCTCCGGGCAGGGCCGCCCCCGTTCGTCGAGCAGCATCAGTCGGCGGCCCTGAATGGCGTGTCCCAAGGGCACGGCGGTACGCGTCAGATCGTCGAGCGACACCTCGTGGACGCTGGTCAAGATGGCCTCACTGGGTCCGTACAGATTGAATAACGGGGTTTGGGGCGCGGCAGCGTACCAGTCCCGCGCCAGTTCTACCGGCAGGGCTTCGCCGGCCAGCAGCATATGGGTTAGCGAGGACGGCGCATCGCCTTTCAGTTCGGCAAGCATGCCGCGCAGGAAACCCGGTACGCATTTGGCGAAGTGAATCCTTTTTTCCGACAACCAGCGGGCGGCGCGAGCCGGATCGGTCTTGACGCTTTTGGGTCCGGGGCATAATACGGCGCCTTTGGTCAAGGCCGCGAAGCTTTCGTAGTAACAGGAATCGAAAGGATTTCGGGTCAGGTTGGCCGCACGGGTCTTCGGGGTGATGTCGAAGGCTTCGGCAATCCAACCGACGAACTGTCGCCAGGACCGGGTGCTCTGAACGATGGCCTTGGGGGTTCCGGTAGAACCGGAGGTGAAGGTGAGATAAACGGGCAGGTCCGGTTTGGCCGGCGGCAGATCGGGGTTGGTCATCGGGTAATCGCGCCAAAACGCCTCGTCTTCCGGGTTCAAAACAACAGCCGTTTCGATGTCCGGCTCCCGTGCGGCGGGCCATACCAGTAACGCTTTGGGTTGAACGTCACGCAACATCTCGGCAAGCCTGGGGTCGGATGTATTGGGGCAAACAAAAGCCGCTCCGGCCTTCAACACGCCCAGCATACCGATTACCGCCTTGGGATCTTCCTCCGTAAGCAAGGCCACGCGGTCGCCGGGTTGAATGCCGGCAGCGATCAGGCCGTGGGCCAGGCGGTTGGCGCGTTCGTTCAACTCGCGGTAGGTCAGCACGGCATCGTCTAAATCCAGCGCCGGCTCATTCGGTCGGCTTCCGGCCACGGCCTCGACCTGAGTATGGACCGGCGGCCGATCCGGGGCAACCTCATCGGGAGGGGCGATGTCGGTCGGTACCGAGAACAGGTCGCCCACGGGCTGTGTCGGATCTTTCAGGATGACATCGATCAAGTCCGCAAACCGGCGATCGAGACGCTCGATGGTCGGCCGGTCGAACAGGCCCGCGTTGAAGCGCCATACGCCGGTCATGCCGTCGCCGGTTTCGGTCATGGTCAGGTTGAGGTCCACCTTGACATCCGTCTCTTCGATGACCCTGTGCCGCACCGTCAAGCCCGGCAGCGCCAATTGCTTCAAGGGGGTGTTTTGCAATACGAACATCACCTGGCAGAGCGGCGCCCGGTCAAGGTTTCGTTCAGGCGTAAGTTCCTCCACCAGCACCTCGAACGGCAGGTCCTGGCGAGCAAACGACTCAAGTGCGGTCTCACGCACTTGATCTACAAGCTCCGTGAAGCTGATGTCGTGGGAAAGCGTCAGGCGCAAAGGCAATAGATTAACGAAAAAGCCGATCATGGGCTCCAGTTCGGTCTGACCGCGATTGGCGGTCGGCGAGCCGATCAGAAAGTCGTCACGGCCGGTCATTCGCCATAGCAAAACACCCAACGCGGCCAGCAAAGTCATGAACAGGGTGGCGCCGCGGTCCGAGGACAGTGAATGCAAGCCCGTCGTTCTGGAACGACTCAGTTGGAAATGCAACGCATCCGCCGAGGACCCCGCCCCGCGACGGGCATGGTCCAGAGGCAATTCCAAAACGGTGGGGACGCCTTCGAGCGCGTTCAACCACCATTGTTTATGGCGCTCCTGAATCTGTAAGTAATGCTCGCGCTGCCATACCGCGTAGTCGCCGTATTGTACGGCCGGCGGAGGCAATGCCTCCTCGGCCTTGCGGCCTTCCACCAGGTCTGAATAGAGCGCGGTAAGTTCGTCAACGATTTGGCCGGCCGCCCAGCCGTCGGCTACAATGTGGTGCATTCCGGCGAGTAGGAAGAATCTTTCGGAACCCGTGCGTAGCAAAAGAGCCCGGAAGACGGGACCGGTTTTCAAGTCGAACGGCCTCACGCGTTCCGCCTCGATGAGCGCGTCCAGACGGTCGATCGCAACGTCTCGTATCTCCAGGGAAAAGGGTTTCGGCGGCGCCGTCACGGTATAGGCTTCGCCGCCCCTCTCGCGGAAGGTGGTTCGCAAAACCTCGTGCCGAGCCAGGATGTGCGTTAATGAGGTTTGTAGGGCGTCGATATCGAGAGGGCCGTCCAAGTGGAGCCCGGTCGTGATGTTATAGGCGGCGCTTTCCGGTTCCAGGTTATGCAGGAACAGCAGCCGTTGTTGGTTGAAGGACAGGACGCCCTCGTGCGGAACCGGTAGGATGGGCGGCAGCACCGTTTGAGAGCGAAATGCTTCCAGCGCCTCGGCCAATTGAGCCACGGTGGGGTTGTCGAAGATCACTCGCAGCGGCAGTTCCACGCCCGCTATTTTGCGCAACCTTGCCGGGATGCCGGCAGCGGGCAGACTGTGACCGCCCAGTTCGAAGAAGTCGGCGTCGGCGCCGGGTTTTTCGGCAAGGCCCAAGGTGTCTTTGAAAAGATCCGCGATCAAATGTTGGTTGGGTGTGGTCAAAGGTTTGTTGCCTCGCGGGGCTTCATCGGGCAGGGGGCGGGCAATCAAGGCCTTATCATCCATTTTTCCGTTGACCGTGCGAGGTAGTTGGTCCAGGAACAACAGTCTTTGGGGACGCATATAGGCGGGCAGTTCCTGCCGCAGGTGTCGATTGAGTTCCTGTCGCAACGCCGCATCCTCTTCATCGGAAGTTGGACTTTCGGAAGGGCGTATGTAGGCAACCAGCAGGGTTTCGTCGCCGGGTCTCAGGAGTACTCGCGCCTCGAAGACTTGCGGGTGTCGTTCCAAAACAGCGGCGATCTCTTCCGTTTCGATACGATACCCGCGCCACTTGAGTTGGTGATCGGCACGGCCCAGGAAATCGAGGTTTCCGTCGGCAAGGAAACGCACCAGGTCGCCGGTACGGTACAAGCGAGTGTCGTTCAAGTCGGTAGCGAAGGGATTGGGAAGGAAGGCGGCTGCCGTGAGGCCCGGCCTGCGCAGGTATCCCTGGGCCAGACCCACCCCGCCGACATGAAGCATACCGGGCGCGCCGATCGGCACGGGCTCCATCAGGTGGTCCAGCACGTAAACGGATAGTCCGGCGATGGGTTTGCCGATCGCGGGTTTCACTTCCTTTTCCGAGCAGGGATACATGGTGGCGGTGATCGCGGTTTCGGTGGGTCCGTAGATATTGATGATGCGTCGTCCGGTTCGATGTTGGTTGACAACGATTCCGGGGGAGAAGAAATCGCCGCCGGAGGCGATATGAACCAGGTCGGGCGCTTCGATCGGTTCCACGGCAGCCAGGGTAGAGGTTGCGGTTGTGAAGTGCGTAATGCCGTGTTCCGAAAAGTGGCGAGATCCGCCGGGTGCGGTAATCGCCAGGGGATCGATTAGGCGCACGGAGGCGCCCGAGCACAAGGCCATGAAGAGGTGAGAGGTGGCGGCGTCGAAGGCAAAAGAGGCGGCATGCAGCGTGCGGTGTCCGGATTCGAGGCCGAATGCCCGGATGTCGGAGGCAATGGAATTGGCCGCACCGGCATGGGTGATGACGGTTCCCTTGGGCCGCCCGGTGGAGCCGCTGGTGTAGATGATATAGGCCGGTTGTGCTTCGAGTACTTTTCGAGAGAGATCTTTGTCGGAAAAGGTTGGGGTGGTCTCGGGGTTGATTCGGGGAATATCGGTACCGGTCACATCGTTTTCGGCGATGATAAGGGTCGGTTCCGCGTCCTCCAGCATAAAGCGTAGACGCGTCGCGGGTGTCTCGGGGTCCAGGGGCAGATAGGCGGCCCCCGATTTCAATATCGCCAATAGGGCCTGGGGAATCAGGTTTCCTCGGGTAAGGCATACGGCCACGACCTTGCCGGGCCCCGCACCTTGCGAAACCAGTAAACGCGCCAGGCGATTTGCCCGGCTGTTCAACTGCCCGTAGGTCCATTCCCCGGTATCATCGGCCAGGGCCGGTGCTTCGGGGTGTCGGCGGGCGATTTCCTCGAACATGAAGTGTAAGGGCTTGAAGGGGAGGCGTGCGGCGGTGTGGTTCCAGACCCTGGTGAGCCTGGTTCGTTGCTCGTCACTCAGCACGTTCAAGCGGTTGACCGGCCTGTCCGGGTCTTCCAGGGCAGCCTTGCACAACCGTTGAAAGGCCGATGCCGTTCGTTGGATCGTCTCCTCGGAAAACAGCGAGGTGTTGTACTCCAGGTCCCCGGTATAACACGCGCCCTGCTTACTCAGCATCAGCGTCAGATCGTATTTTGAAATTTGATGCGTACCGCGCTCAAAGCTCAGCTTCAGGTCGGGTAATTGCGGCGGTTGCGGTACATCCTGCTGCATGACGAAAGCAATTTGGAACAGCGGCGCATGGCTTTGATCACGAGGAGGGTCGAGTGCTTCGACCAGTTGTTCGAACGGCACGTCCTGATTGGCGGCAGCTTCCGCGTTCAGTCGATGGGTCGTGGTCAGGAGCTTGCGGAACGACATGTCTCCCAGGGGAATACGCATAACCAGGGTGTTGACGAAGAAACCGATCAGGCCTTCCAGTTCCGGCCGGTTGCGATTGGCGATCGGCATGCCCAGCACGGTCTCCGTGCTGCCGCTCAAGCGTCCCAGAAGGACGGCGAATAGGGCCGTCAAGACCACGTTGACGGTGGTTCCCGCCTCGGCGGCCAGGTCTTCCAACCCGGCGGAGAGACCCGGGTCCAGGCTCAAGGGCACCAAGGCGCCGTCGTAAGTCTGTCGGGCGGGGCGAGGAAAATCCAGGGGCAGGGTATGCTTTTCCGGCAGGTCTTGCAGTTGCTTCAGCCAATAAGTCAGCTGTTTGCGATGAACTTCCTGACGTTCAGGGCGATGGTTCCAAGCGGCATAGTCGGCGTATTGCAGCTTGGGTTTCGGCAAAACGTCCCCGCTTTCTCCCCGCACATAAGCGGAGTACAGCGTGGTCAGTTCGGAAACCAGGACACCCTGGGACCAGCCGTCGGAAATAATGTGATGCTGGTTGATCAGCAGGTAATGTTCGCCGGCGCTCACCGTCAACAACTGCATGCGCAACAGCGGTCCGGTGTCAAGGTCGAAGGGTTGGAGGGTAAAAGCGTCGATGTGCTTTCTCAGAGCAGCCTTATCATGGATCGAGTATGATTCCAGGGCAATTTCTTCGGGAGGCAGAAGATGCGCTACGGGACCGGCTCCCTCGTCTTTGAAGACATAGCGCAGGGATTCATGCCGTAGTACCAACTGGCGGAGCACTCGCCGTAGTACGGCAACATCCGGCGCGCCCTCGATGCGCAATACGGCGGGCATATTGTAAAAGGGACTTTCGGGTTCCAGCCGGTTGAGGAACCAAAGCCGTCGCTGGGCAAAGGAAAGGGGATAGGTATCCAAATCCTCACGGCGCACAATGCCCGCGGCTTGATTGGGAACGGCGATCCCCTTGCGCGCCATCATCTGACGCAGGAGTTCCTTTTTCTTAGCAACGAGATCCATGTAACCCCTCGATCAAACAGTAAAAAACCCCGGTAGGCCGATTGGAAAACCAAAATGAAGAGAGGACAAGGAGGGCACCGAGAAAAGAGGGGCATGAAAAGGTAATGACCTCCTCTGTGACCTCTGTGTTCTCTCTTCCTAAACCAGCAAGCACTTTCAACCTATATACCTCCGGCCTTTTTACATTTAGCAAACGTCACTAAGCGTCGCCGGCTTCTTGCATGATTTGCAGCCGCGTTTGGATTTCGTCGGCGTCCATGGCTTCAATTTCCAGGACCGCTTCGGCCATGGGTTCCAAGGCATCACCCAGCAGGTCTTGGAGCGTAACCGCCATGCCGCGAATGGTGGGTCGTTCGAACAGAGCCCGTAACGGCAAATCCACATCCAAGGCCATGGAAACCCGGTTCACCAGACGCGTCGCCGTCAAGGAGTGTCCGCCCAGGTGGAAGAAATTGGCCTCCACGCTCAGGCGTTCGCCTCCCAGGAATTCCAGCCAGAATTGTTGCAGCAATTGCTCGGCGAAACCCTCGGGCGCCACGTAATCCGGGCCCGCCCCCTCGGCATCCGGTTCCGGCAGGGCTGCCCGGTCGATCTTGCGGTTGGGCGTCAGCGGGAAGGCTTCCATCATCACGATCGCCGAGGGAACCATGTAATGCGGCAAGCGCTCGCTCAGGTAACGGCGGATATCCGACACCGTGGGCGCGGGCTCCACATTGGGAGTGAGCGTCACATAGGCCACCAGTTGTTTATCGCCGCCCTGACCTTTCACCAAAACCACGGCCTGGGCCGTGTGGTCCGCCTCGGTCAATACGGCTTCGATTTCCTGGGGCTCCACGCGAAAACCGCGAATCTTGACCTGATGATCCAAGCGACCCAGGAACTCGATCGGTCCCGGCCCGTCTTTTGTCCGCAGGTAACGTGCGCGGTCACCCGTCCGGTACATACGGCTCCCCGGTTCTTTCGAAAAGGGATCCGGCAGAAACCTGTCAGCGGTCAGGTCGTATCGGTTCAAATAACCCCTGGCCAGGTTATAGCCGCCGATGTAGAGATCGCCGATGACGCCGGGCGGTGTGGGCTCCAGATGGTGATCCAGCATATAGATCTGAGTGTTGGCCACGGGATAGCCGATGGGCGCGTGGTACGGCCAGGTTTCCGGGGCATCGGTGAAAGTATAAGCGGTGACCACGTGGGTTTCGCTGGGGCCGTAGTGGTTGTGGAGTTCGGCGTGAGGCAGTCGCTTGAACAGTTCCGCAATGGGTGGCGTTAACTGAAGCTGTTCGCCGGTGGTGGTAATCTCGATCATATTGAGGAACAGTTCCGGCTGATCGCGAAAGGTTTCCGCCCACAATTGCATGACCACCACGGGCAGAATCACCTTGCCGATAGGTTTGGGTCCGATGGTGCGCAACAGGTTGACGGCATCCAGTCGGGTAGTCTCGTCTACCAGGAACAGAGTACCGCCGCCGCCCCAGGCCGCAAACATTTCGTGAAAACTGGCGTCGAAGCTCAGCGAGGCGAATTGCAGCACGCCCAGCCCTCCGCGCAGGGTTTCCAGATGCCATTGGATCAGGTTGACCAGGGCGAAGTGGGAAATCGCAATGGCCTTGGGTCGCCCGGTGGAGCCGGAGGTATAAATGGTGTACAGCAGGTTATCGGACGACATGGGGACGTCGAGATTGTGTTCCGGCAGCGATTGCAGGGCGGCCGCCTCAGCGTCGATGTTCAATACCGGGATGTCTTTCACGGGCAGGCTGTCCTCGAGCGCGTCCTGGGTGACGATCAGTTTCACGGAGGCGTTCGCTGCCATGTAGGTCAACCGGTCCTTGGGGTAACCCGGGTCCATGGGCACGTAACAGGCGCCCGCCTTGAGGATGGCCAACACGGCTACAGTCATGTCCACGGAACGATCGGTATACACGCCCACGCGGCTTTCCGGTCGAACATCTCGTTGCGTCAGCCGCCGAGCCAACTGGTTGGCGCGTTGATTGATCTCTTGGTAACTGTACTTCCGGTCGCCGTCTACCACGGCGTCGGTATCGGGTTGTTGCGCGGCGGTTCTTTCGAATAGCTGGTGGGCCGTCATTTGCCTGGGGTAGTCGCGACGGGTTTTGTTGGTATCTTCCGTTACGATCCTGTAGGCTTGGGGCTCCATGATTGGCAATCGATCGTAGGGTTTTCCGGGTTGTCCGATTGCTTCCTGCAGCAGTTGACGATAGTGGTCGGCCATGGCGGCGACAGCATGCCGGTGGAATAGGGCGGTGCTGAACTCGAAGGCGCAATCAATGCCGCCGTCGGGGGCCTCGCGTACGAATAGGGTCAAATCGAATTTGGAGGTACGCGCCGGGTTTTCCAATGCTTCCATGGTGAGGTCGCCGAAACGTTCGGCGGCCAGGTTCTGCTGTTGCACGAACATCACCTGGAAGATGGGGGCATGGCTCAGGTTGCGCTCCGGTTGAAGTTGCTCGACGATCTTCTCGAAGGGCAGGTCGGCATTACCCATGCCGTTGAGCACGGTTTCCACGGTCATATCGATCATTTGACTGAAGGTTGGACGTTGGTGGAGGTCGAAGCGCAAAGCCAGGGTGTTGACCAGAAAACCAAACAGCCGTTCCAGTTCGGGACGATCGCGGCCGGTGACCGGCGTGCCGACGACCAGGTCGGTTTGTCCGCTGTAACGAGAGAGCAGCATGGCGAATGCGGCGAGTTGGATGACATAAGGCGTGGTTCGCTTTTTCAAGGCGAGCGTCTTGAGGTCCCTGTATAGATCCGCGTTCAGGTTGAAGGAAAAAAGATCGCCCTCGTACTGTTGACTCGCGGGACGCGGCATGTCGGTGGGCAGTTCCAATAGCGAGGGCGCGCCGGAGAGATGTACGCGCCAATAGTCAACCTGACGTGAGGCGGCTTTGCTTTGCAGCCATTCATGCTGATAGGCGGTGAAGTCGCGGTAGGTAACGGCTGACGGTTGCGGTAGGGTGTCGCCGGTGCTGTAGCATTGTTGCAGTTCTTCGAGCATCAACGCCAGCGAAAACTCGTCCGCGATTGCGTGGTGCATGTTGACCAGTAAGGCGTGTTTGTCACCGGTTTGCTTTATCAGATGGACGCGGAACAGCGGCCCCTTGCCCAGGTCGAAGGGGCGGCGACTATGATTTTCAAACTGTTTCCCCACCTCGGCATCGGACGGGATGTCCTCCAGTTCAAAGGTCACCTCGAAAGGAGGAAGGATCTGCTGAACCGGTTGACCGTCGATCATGGGGAAACAGGTGCGTAAGGAGGGGTGACGTTCTACCAACTGATTGAAGGCTTGTTGGAGGCGGCCACGATCAAGAGGGCCGTACAGGGTCAGGGCGAGCGGGATGTGGTAGGCGGCGCGACCGGCGCCATCGGTTTCCAACCTGTCCAGGAACCACAAGCGTTGTTGGGCGGAGGACAGGCCCACCGCCCGGCCATTGGGCACGTGATCAATGGGTTCAGCGACGGTCCCGTTTCCTATTTGTCGAGCCAGGGCGGCCACGGTCGGGTTGTGGAAGAAGTCGCGGAGGCCGAAATGACCCAGGGGGAAATCTTCCTTGAGCCGGGTCAGTACGCGGGCGGCCGAGAGTGAGTGTCCGCCCAGGCTGAAGAAGTCGACATCGGCGGGAATGGTTTCCTGTTCAAGGATCTGAGCCCAGATCTCGGCAACGGCTTTTTCCAGGTCACCTTCCGGGGCCCGTCCATGGCGGCTGGTATCCAATTGGGCCAGGAGCGTCTTCCGATCGAGTTTGCCGTTCGGCGTGAGCGGACGTTCGGCCATGGGTTGCAACAGGGTAGGCACCATGTATCCCGGCAGTCGGTTGTGCAGGTAAGCGGTCAGCTGTTCCGGTGACAGGTCATCGGCTTGATAGAAGGCCACGATTTGGTTTGCGTCTGCCTGTTCTATTGGCAGCACGACAGCATCCCTCACAGAGGAATGCGTGCGCATCGCGGCTTCGATTTCACCCGGTTCGATGCGAAAGCCGCGCAGTTGGAACTGGTCATCGGAGCGCCCCAAGTAGAGTAGTTCATCATTTTGGTCGAAGCGGCCCAAATCCCCGGATCGATAGAGCCTGGCTCCGGGAACATCGGAGAAAGGATCGGGAATGAAGCGTTTCGCGGTCAAGGCGGGTCGGTTCAGATAACCGACGGCGGGGCCGGCGCCGCCCACAAGGATTTCCCCGCGGACACCTTCGGGAACCGGATCACCCGCGGAATCGACCAGGTACAGGGCCAGATCGGGAAGGGGAGGTCCCAGGCTGTTGGGATCGCCGGGGCGAACTTGCCGCCAGGTCACGTGTACGGTGGTCTCGGTAATGCCGTACATATTGATTAACTTGGGATGGTCCGCGCCGAAACGTTGGAACCATGGGTCCAACCTTGAAACATCCAACGCCTCACCGCCGAAGATGACCAATCTCAAAGCTCCCGGTGATTCGGATTCCCGACTGAGTGCATAAAACGCCGAGGGTGTTTGACTGAGCATGGTGACGCCCTCAGTTTGAAGCAGCGCTTGCAGCGCAGGCGGGTTGCGAACCGTCCAACCGTCGGGAATCACCAGGCGTCCGCCGAATAACAGGGCGCCCCACATTTCCCAGACGGAGAAATCGAAGGCGTAGGAATGGCACATGCTCCAAACATCATCGGGACCGAAACCAAAACGTTCGGCGGTAACATCGAACAAACGCAGCACATGGGCGTGGCTCACCAGTACGCCCTTGGGCCGACCGGTGGTGCCTGATGTATAGATCACATAGGCGCCGTTTTGGGGATGGACCGGCACGACGGGAGGCTCTACGGCGGCGTCCGATTGGTTCAGAAATTCATCCAGGTCCAGGCCGGGGCATCCTGCCGTTTGCGGCGGTTCGCCGCTGTAAATCAGGAGGGTCGCACCGCTGTCTTGCAGGATGTGGCTTACGCGTTCCGCACCCTGGTCCGTGCTGACGGGAACATAGATGCCGCCAGCTTTGAGGACGCCCAAAACGGTAATGATTTGTTCCGGCCCGGCGGGCAGATACAAGCCGACGGTCGTTTGCGGTTTGACACCCGACTCGATCAGGCGACGGGCCAGTTGGTTCGCTTTGTTCTCGAGTTGCCCGTAGGTAAGCGAGCCGTCAACGGCGGTTAGTGCAATGCGGTTAGCTTGTTCCCGCGCTATGGCGCTGAAACGTCCGTGTATGGTGCCCGTGGGTGCGCTTTGTCGCTTGGGGCGACCTTTAGTCAGCAGGACCTTGCGCTCCCCTGAAGAGAGGAGGTTCAAAGAGGCAACGGTTTGATCGGGGTTTTCGGCAACCCGGGCTAGAAGTCTTTGGAACCGGCTGATGAAATCGGAGATCGTTCGGGGTTCAAAGAGGTCCAGATCGAATTCAAAACAGCCGCTCAGCCGATCGTTGCGTTCGAATAGTTCCAGGGTGAGGTCGAATTTTGCCGCAATGGGTCGGCGCTCGCGACCACTCAGGGTAAGGCTGGGCAACTCCAGTTTTGTATCGGGAATGTTCTGGAGCGCAAAAACTACTTGAAAAAGAGGATTGCGCCCGTCGGGGCGATCCCCGCCCACAACCTCTACCACGCGCTCAAAGGGCGCTTCCTGGTTGGCAAAGGCTTCCAGGGCGGTGACTTTGGTTTGTTCTTCGACCAGTTGCCGGAAGGTGAGCAGGTCGTGCGGCCGATTACGCAGCACGATCATGTTCACAAAGAAACCCACCATGGATTCCAGTTCCACATGATCGCGACCGGCAATCGGAGACCCGATCGGAATATCATCGCCCGCGCCTTGTTTCTTCAAGAAAACCGCAAAGGCGGCCTGCAAGACCATAAAAAGGGTGGCGCCGGTCTGCTGTGTAAGCCGATTCAGCCCTGCCGTGGCCTGGGGATCTATTTCAAAATAACGCCGAGTTCCGGCAAAACGCGGCACGGTTGGTCGTGGCTTATCATAGGGCAGATCCAGGCCCGCCGGTAGACCGGCCAGCGCTTTTTTCCAATAGCTCAGAGCACTGTCGAACGCGCCGTCCGTGGCCCGGCGTTGTTGGTGGGCCGCGTAATCGGCGTATTGCACGGCGGGGGAGGGGAGCAGCAACGGTTGGTTTTGCAGCGCGGCCGGGTACAGGGAACCCAGTTCCTTCTGCAGTAATCCGGTGGACCAGGCATCGCCGATGATGTGGTGCATGACAAGGATGAGTGTGTGTTGGTCACCGTCCGTGCGCAGCAGGCGAAGGCGTAACAGGGGGCCTTGCTCCAGATCGAAGGCCCGACGCATTTCGCGCTCCGCCTTCCGTTCCACATCGTCGACGGGACAATCCTCGGGCGTCAGTGTGACCGTGTAGGGCGCGCCGATCACCTGGACGGGCGCATCGCCATGGAGGGCAAACGTAGTGCGCAGAATCTCGTGCCTTTCAATCAGTTGGGTAAAGGCGCTGCTGAGGGCGGGCACATTCAGATCGCCTTGCATGTCCAGGAGTGCGATTTCGTTATAGGGCGCCGCGGCGCCGTCCAATTTGTCCAGGAACCACAATCGCTGTTGGGGGAAACTGAGCGGTAGCGGTTGCTGTCTGTCCTGCTTGGGAAAACGGGGCGCTTGAGATACCACTTCGTTTTGAGCTTGTTTCAGGAAGGTGATGATTTGAGGCTTGCGCGTTTTCAATTCGGCGATCAGCGCGGGGTTCATGACCTCGCGGGGCGCATTGAAGCGAAGTTGGTCATCTTCAAGGTAGAGACGCACTCCGGCGCGGCGCATTTGAGCCAGGAATTGGGTTATGGGGGTCAAAGTACACCTTCCATCATGTCTGTTGCCGCATCGGCGGTCGATTCGACTACTGTGAGCGAAGCGTCGATTCGATCGGCCAGAGCGGCCATGGTCGTATGCTCGAATAGGGTGCGCAGAGAGAGTGCGCAACCGAATTGATCGCGGATACGAGCCAGGAACTTGGTAGCGATGAGTGAGTTGGCGCCCAACTCGAAGAAGTTGTCGTGACGGCCGACGGCGGTCACGTCCAACAGGCTTTCGGCGATCTTTACCAGTTGCTGTTCGGTCCAGGTTTCGGGGGCCGCGTAGGCCTTTGCGGGTTTCTCCCCTTCGCCGTCCGGGTCAGGCAGGGCCTTGCGGTCAATCTTGCCGTTTGCGGTCAGCGGTAGTGTATCCAAGACCACGATTTTGGACGGCACCATATATTCGGGAATGCGTTCGCGCAGGTGTTCGGTCAGCAAGGCGGTGACCGACATCGGTTTAGTTTCCGGCGGCTCACCCTCCCATGTTTCCAACTGCCGGCGGCTGACGGCGCCGCCCAGAAAGCCGTGTAGGAACCAATGTTCGTCTTGAAGTTGGAACCAGTCGGCGCAGTGGTCTTGTTGCAGGCCGCCGACCGGGCATAAGCCGAGTCCTTCCGCGCCGGCCGCGCTCATGAGTAACTGGCTCACATAACCCGCCTCCAACATGCAGAATTGGTGACTGAGATCGCCGTAGATCGGCCGCACGGCGTCGACCTTTCCGATCAGGAAGAGCTGTAAACGGGCCTGGTGAGCAATGACGCGGTTGAAGGGCGCGTAGGCTTCTGCCGGAACGGCCGCGGTATCGCCGACGCGAATCAACTGGTGATCGTCCGGGTGGTAGTAGTAGGCGCCGCCTTGCATGCCCTCTACGGCGCCGTCGGCGAGGCACAGGTATAACTGGACCGGATACAGGCTGCCGGCCGAGGCGTAACGTCTTTTGGGAACGGGCTTGTCGTCCAGGTGCAGTGTTTGCAGGCAGGCCAGAAATCGACCGAAGTTTCGGGCGGGAATCGGTTGCGGCTGGAAGCGGCGAAAGCTTTGTCGGCTGATCCAGGCATCGGGGTCCGGTTCCGGCCGGTACAGCGTGACGCGTGTTTCATTATCAAGGACGGGGCGCAGGTCGGTGCGCGATAGTTTGAACTCGGTTCGACTTAACGGGTCGACAAGTACGCCTTCGTCGGTTTGCTCCGCGGGTTGTATGTAGGCCGCCAGACGTCGGTTGTTTTTATCGCCGGGAGCGGTGACCACGGCGGCGGCCACGGCCGGATGTTGCTCCAGGGCGGTTTCGATCTCGCCCAGTTCGATACGGTAACCACCGACTTTAACCTGGAAATCCTCGCGTCCCAGGAACTCGATGCTGCCGTCCGGCAGGTAACGACCCAGATCGCCCGTGCGATAGAGACGTTCGCCCGTGCGTGGATGGTTGAAGAAGGCCGCGTTCGTTTTGGCCGCGTCGGCGCGGTAACCCAGGGCCAATCCCTTACCCGCGATGTATAGGTCGCCGGGTACGTAATCGGGACAGGGTTCCAGGTTTTGGTTCAGCACGTGGAAGCGTTGGTTTGCAAGCGGTTTGCCGTAGGGAATACTTTCCCAGTGAGCCTCGACCTTGTGGATGGGATGGAAGATGGACCAGATCGAGGCTTCCGTTGCCCCGCCCAGGCTGATGGTCTCGATACCCGGGGCTCGCTCGGCGATGCGATCGGGCAGTGAAACGGGAATCCAGTCGCCGCTCATCAAACACAGGCGCAGGTCTCCGGGAATTTCCTCGGTGTACTCCACCAGCATGCGCATGAGCGCCGGGACGCTGTTCCAAATGGTGACCCGGTGTTCCCGAATCAATTTCAGCCAATGGCCCGGGTCGCGCAATTTATCAGGGTCCGGGTAGACCAGAGCGCCGCCGCTGCCAAGCAGGCCGAAGATGTCGTAAACGGACAGGTCGAAGCTCAGCGAGGAGACGGCCAGAACGCGGTCATCGCCGGCCACGGACCAGCGTCGGTTGATGTCCAGGATGGTGTTGACGGCTCCCCGGTGATCGATCATGACGCCTTTCGGTTTTCCGGTCGAGCCTGACGTGAAGATGATATAGGCCAAATCGGTAGACTTCTGGAGCGGTGTCCAGGGCGTTACGGGGCCGTCGTCCATGCCGGCCTGATCTACATGAATGACCCGGATCGTTTCCGGCCAAGGCGGCCCGGCGATGTCGGCGCGGGTCAACACATGGCGCACCTCGCAGGTTTCGGCGAGCCACAAGAGGCGTTCGCGGGGCAATTGCGGGTCGATGGGCACATAGGCGCCGCCGGCGCGCAGGATGGCAAGTACCGAAACCACCTGTTCCCATCCTTTATCCAGGGAAACGGCCACCAAATCACCCGGGCCGATGCCGTCATCCCGAAGCAGGCGGCCGAGATGCTCCGCCCGACGGTAGATGTCCTCGTAGGTCAGCACCATGCCGCCGGCGAATACGGCGGGACGTTGCGGCATGGCTACGGCCCGATCCGCAAACATGGTGTGTAGAAAGGTAGTTTCCAGTGGGAAATCTTGCTTGTCGCTGTTCACCCGGCGGCGGATCTCGGCCTGATCGGCGGGCAGCAGATCGAGCTCCGGCGTCTGCCAGGCGGTTTCATCTTCCGCCAATCTTGAAAGGTGGCGGGTGTAAGCGTTGAACATGGCGTCGATCAGGTGTTCGGGGAACAATTCGGCCACGAAGTCCCAGTTGAAGACCAGGGCGCCTTCTTCCTCCATGACCTGGTGATCCAACCAGACCTGGGGGGTTTGGGTGATGGCATAAACCATTTTCCCGATTTGACTACTGTCACCGGGGCTCCCGGCGCCCAGCGTACTGGTGAACACTACCGGCATGGCGGCCCCGCGCGGATCGCCGCTCTTTTTGGCCAGTTCTCGCAGCAGGCGCACGCCGCCCACTTGGCGATGGTCCAGATCTCGCCATAGTTGCTGCTGGAGGTTTTTGGCCCTTGCGCTGAAATCCGGGCCCTCGCCGGTGACGGCCAGCAGCGTGGTGGTTGTAAAATCACCGACGAGATGGTTGATTTCGTCATGCAGCGGCAGGCGATTGAAGAGGGTCAGGTTGATGGTAAAGGCAGGGTTCCGCGTCCAGCGGCCCAGGATCTCGCTAAAGGCAGTCAACAGCAGAGCCGAATCGGATACGCCCGCCGACGCCGCCCGTGCCCGCAGGCGCGCCCAGTCTTCCGGGGCCAGGCGTGCGCGACGGCGTTCGAAGCGCGGTGTTTGCACCTGACCGGGATCGACGGCCAACGGAAGGTCGGGTGCGGGAGGGAGGTCGGGCAATCGTTCCTGCCAGTATGCCATGGCTTTGGTGTAGGACGGGTGTTGCTCGAATGCCTCGGCGGCAGGCACGTAATCCCGGAAAGAGAGAGACAGGGGCTCGGGATGCCAGTCGGGTTCCCGGTAGAACCGTGTCCATTCCCTCAACAGAATGAAGCCGCTCCAAGCATCGGTGATCAGCGCGTCGAAGCTGACATGGATGCGCGTGCGGCGTGTGTCCATACGCGTGGCCTCCACGCTGAACAGGGGCCATTGGCCGGGATCGTGCACCATGTGACTCATGGTCTCGCGGATCTCGGCCAGTTGGGCGTCCCGCTCGGCGGGGTTCTCATGGGTCAGGTCGCGTATGGGTACGATATAGGCGGGTGTGTGTTCCTGGATGCGTTGGGTTCCGTCCTCGTCGAAGACGGCGCGCAACATGTCGTGACGTTGAATCAATTTGTTCCAGGCATCTTGCAAGCGCTGAAGGTCCAGGTCGGTGCAGTCGAATTCGGTATAGCCGTGCGTGGCGATATTCCCCAATTCGAAGGCCGACCCTCGACCCACAAGGTAGGCGTGCTGGACATCGGTCAGCGGGAAGGGAGTGTAACGAACGGCCGGATCGGGCGTGATTCGAGGCAGATCCGGGGCAAGTCGATCGTCGCTGTGCGCGGCGAGGGATACAAGCGCTGCCAATCCGGCTATAGTAGGCGCTTCGAACAGATCGCCCAGGGTCGGGGCAACGCCCAGTTCCGCACCGATGCGGTGTAACAACTGCACGGCCAAAAGTGAGTGTCCGCCCAATTCGAAAAAGCTGTCATTGACGCCGATGCGCTCCACACCCAGCAACGCCGACCAGATGCCGACCAGCGCGGTTTCGGTCTCGTTGCTCGGCGCCACGTAGGCGGTGCTTGTGGAACCCGCAACACGTTCCGGCCGGAAGCGATTGTCTTGCGTCAGCGCCTTGCGATCGACCTTGCCGTTGGGGGTCAGCGGCATTCGCTCCAGCATGACAAAAGCGGCGGGGATCATGTAGGCGGGCAAACTGCTCTGGACCAGGCGACGCATGCGCGGGGCCAGGTCACGGTTGAGACGACCCAGTAGAGGGGCGCTGGACAAACGCGGGTTTTGCACGCTGTCGGCGGGAAACAAGGTCCGCCATTGCGGGGCCTGGAACCCGGCGGCGGTGAACACGGCCGTGTAGGCGCCGTTTTCCGAAATTGCCGGTTTAACGGCCGTTAGCTCATAGTCGAAGGAGGCGGCGAGGGCGTTTAGTTCGCTTGGGAAAACGCCGTCGGAGTCTATGTGACGATTGGGCACGTCGTCCAGGACCAGGATTTCCGGTCTTGCGACCAGCCTTTTTTCCAGATCGACCTGGCCATATTCAGCGCGCTCCATCCCGGCATCCGCCCGATCCATGGAGCCCACATGCAGGATCACATCATAACGGAAGCGGTTGAGTTCGTTTTGTTGTTCGGCGGGCTTCAGCAGTACTTCAAGGCCGGTGAGGCGCGGGTGTTCGTCGCATAGGCGGGCGAACCATTCCGGGTGCAGCACCAGTTCGGTTTCCCGGGCGACAGCCTCGGCGGTCAGGGCCGCGAGCGTATCCGGGTCCATGGGCCCGCCGGCGCGATGCAGCAGCAATGAGCGATGGAAGGCGGGCAGCAGGTCCAGGTCGCGTACGTCGCCCACAAAGATGTGTCCGCCTTCGGTGACCAGGCTCGCCGCCTGTTTTAACACCTCGGCCAGGTAGTCCCGGTCGGGGAAGTACTGCGCCGTGGAATTGAGCACCACGGTGTCGAAGCGTTGATTGCCCAAGACCTCGGTCAGATGATTCGCGGCGACCTGTTTCAGGCCGACGCCCCTTTGATCCGGGTTTGCCGCATCGGGATCGGTCTCATGCAAATTGGCGACGGACAGCCCGGCGCGAACGGCCTGAAGGCCCTCGGCTGCAATGTCTGAACCCAGGTAGTAATCGACATGCGGCGCTACGCTGAAGAGAATGAGGCCGGTGCCGCAGCCGATCTCCAGAACGCGCCGGGGCTTACAGGCAAGGATGCGCTCGGCCGTGGCGTTCAGCCAGGCGCGCATGTGCGCCGCCTCGATGGTGCGGCCGGTATAGCTGTCGTTCCAGCCGTTGATATTGAAGGTGGGATCGCTGTTCTCGGCGCTGTAGGCATCGTTCCAGACATCGGCCCAGTCGGCTACCATGTCCTTGACCTCGCGATCGGAGGCGAGCGCATCGGGATCGCCGACCACATAACCGATGATGCGCGGATCGCCGGCAACATCCTCGCGAACCACGGCCGTGCATTGGCGCACCGCCGGGTCTTGCTCCAGCAAGGATTCGATTTCGCCGAGTTCGATGCGGTAGCCGCGCACTTTGACCTGATGGTCTACGCGGCCGATGAATTCGATATCGCCGTCCGGACGGCGCCTGACCAGATCGCCGGTGCGGTACAACCGCGACCCGTCACCCTCGAAGGGATTGGGCACGAACAGGGTAGCCGTAAGGTCCGGTTGTCTATGGTAACCCCGGGCGAGGCCGGCGCCGCCGATGTAGAGTTCACCCGCAACACCATACGGCGTGGGTTGCAGGTGCGCATCTAAAACATATAAAGTAGTGGCCCCGATGGGACCGCCGATAGATTCGGCATCGTCACCGGAGGAGCTTTCGGTAATACAACGTCGGGCCGACCAGATGGTGGTCTCGGTGGGTCCGTAGAGATTCCACAGGGTACGGCCCCGCGACAGCAATTGTTTGGCGAGTTCACGCGGGAGTGCTTCGCCGCCGCAGAGGACGGTCAATTCGGGGGAACCGGTCCAACCGGCAAGCAGCATCAATCGCCAGGTCGCCGGAGTGGCCTGCATGACGGTGATTAAGTGGGATTTTAATAAATGCAGCAATTGAGCGCCGTCGGCCGCCTGCTCTCGAGTAGCAATGACCACCCGTGCGCCTCGGCAGAGCGGCAGGTACAACTCCAATCCGGCGATATCGAATGAGACGGTGGTAACGGCCAGCAGACGGTCGTCGCGTTGCAAGCCCGGCCGGCGGGCCATGGTGTCCAGGAAATTGATCAGGGCTCCGTGGGAGACCACCACGCCCTTGGGCCGGCCTGTCGAGCCGGAAGTATAAATGACATAGGCGGCCTGTTGCGGGTGCGGGGTGATCTGTGTGGGTTGTTGTCCCGACTCCAGATCTATGCGATCTAAAAGCAGCGGTTGGACTTCCTCGCCCAACTCCAAATCTTCCAATCGTCGGCTGTCGGTGATCACCAGGCCGGCACCGCTGTGTTCCACCATGTATCTCAGCCGATCGACGGGGAAGCCCGGGTCCAGCGGCAGGTAGGCCGCGCCCGCCAACTGTACCCCCAGAAGCGCGGTCAGTAAATCCAGGGAACGATCCAGGTAAACGCCTACGAAAATACCCGGGGCCGCACCGTGTTTTTGTAGGACAGCGGCCAGGGCTTGGGCCCGGCGCGCCGCCGCCTCATAGGTCAATGACTCGTCCGTACCGGCAAGTTGGGCCGCAATCTGTTGCGGATGCACCGCGGCCACACTGAGGAAACGTTGCGGCAGCAGGTCGGCGCCTCGCGGTTCTTCGGTTTGGTTCCAGCGGGTGAGCAGGGTCTGCCGTTCTTCCAAGTCGAGCATCGGGAGCAAACTCAAGGAAACATCGGCGTCGGCGGTTACAGACTCGGCCAGGCGTAAATAGTGATCGGCCATGCGCACTACGGTTGTCAGGTCGAAAAGGTCGGTGTTGTATTCGATCATGCCGTCCAGTCGACCGTCCTTTTCTTCCAGGAAAAGGGTCAGGTCGAACATGGAACTGATATGGTCCACCGGTGTGGACTCAAGTTGCAGGCCCGGTAGCTGTTGCAAGCCCATTTCCACGTTTTGCAAGATGAACATGACCTGGAACAGGGGCGTGTAAGCCCGGCTGCGCTCTTGGACACAGGCATCCACCACCAGTTCGAAGGGCGCGTCCTGGTGCGCATAGGCGCCGTGCGCTTTTTCGGCCGTTTGTTGTAGGAACTCTACAAAGGAGGGGTCGTCTTGAAGCGAATGGCGCATAGTCAGCGTGTTGACGAAGAACCCGATCAGTCCTTCGATCTCGGCGATCTCCCGGTTTGCCACGGGCGAGCCGATCAACACGTCATCGGCGCGGCTGTAACGGCCCGTCAACACGGCGAACAGGCTTTCCAGCACCATGAAGTCGGTGACCTCATGAGTACGCGCCAGTTCATGCAGCGCTTGGGTAAGGGCTTCCGGCACCGTGAAGCGGTAGGCCGCGCCGTTGAAGGTTTGCTCGGCGGGACGGGGTCGGTCCAACGGCAGGTCCAACAGCGGCGGTGCGCCGGCCAGTTGCTTGCGCCACCAGTCCAGTTGGCTCTCCAGCACCTCGCCTTGTAATTGTTGGCGCTGATAGACCGAGTAATCGGCGTATTGAACCGGCAGATCGATCAGGACGGGTTCCCGGTTTTCGGTGAAGCCCCGGTAGAGTTCGGTGAGTTCGCGCACCATGACGCCGATCGACCAGCCGTCACCGATGATGTGGTGCTTGACCACCAGGAACAGGTGTTCGTCGGCGCTCAACCGGAGCAGGCGGAAGCGGACCAGCGGCCCACGGTGCAGGTCGAAAGGTTCTACTACGGCGGTGTCGGCCAATCGGCTTGCGGTCCTGCCGGGCTCGGGACAGGCGCTCAGGTCGATCAGGGGCAGCGCGACTTTGTCCGCGGGCGCAATGACCTGGTAGGGACGGCCGTCACGGTCGTTGAAGGTGGTGCGCAGGGTCTCGTGACGCTGAACCAATTGTTCGATTGCCCTGTGCATGGCGGCAGGATCGAACGCCCCGGTCAGGCGCAGGGCTTCGCGCATGTTATAGGTCGCCGACGGACCCTCCAACCGGTCCAGGAACCACAGTCGTTGCTGGGAAAAGGACAGAGGCAGGTCGCCGTCTCGTGGAACGGGTATTACCGGCAGGCGCGCAACCTTCTTGCCCTCGCGATCCAGCCTTGCGGCCTGGCGGCTGAGAGTGGGGTGATCGAACAATTCTTTCAGGCTGAGGTCCAGTTGCAGGGACTCGCGGATATGCGTTCGCAGCCGGGTCGCCAGCAGAGAATCGCCGCCCAGTTCAAAAAAGTCGGCATGCCGACCAAGGTCGCGCAACCCGAGCAGCGGACGCCAAAGATCGGCAAGCGCTGCCTCGGTGGGCGTGAGGTTTTGTTCCGATACGGGTTCTGCTTTCACCTCGTCAACGTCGGAAAAAAGGAGGGGTTTGCTTTCATCGGCGAGCAGGTGTCGTTGTTCGGGCGGATCGATCCAGTAGCGGCGGCGCTCAAAGGGATAGCCGGGCAAAGTAATGCGGCGCGGTTGGGGGCCGTTGGAGAGGGCGTCCCAGTCGATCTCGACGCCACGCGTCCAAAGGCCCCCGATTGCCTGCAACAAGGCCCGGCGGTCGTCGTCATCCTGCTTGGGGTGCCGCATGGAGGCGAAGGCATGCACGCCGGGACGTCGCAAGGCCAGAGTGGTCAGTGTCCGACCGGGGCCGGCTTCCAGGAGGATCTTGCCGTTTTCTTTGAGCAGCATGTCCAGGCCCTCGCCGAAGCGGTTGGTGTGGCGCAGGTGGCGCACCCAATAGTCCGGGTCGGTGGCCTCCTCCGTGGTGATCCAGGCGCCGGTGACACAGGAAATAAACCGTTTACGCGGCGGGTGCAATTGCAGACCGGCCAGGAACTGTCGGAACTCGGGCAGGATGGGGTTCAACATGTGGGAATGCACGGCGGCGTCCAGATGAATGCGCCTTACCGAGACGCCGCGTTCTTCCAACCGGGCTTGGAGCGCGTCCACGGCTTCCGGCTCACCGGCGGCAACGCAGTCATCCGGGCCGTTGATCAGTGCAAGCGACAGTCCGGCATCCAGCAGAGGCCGGATCTCGTCGGCTTTCATATGAATACTGAGCGCCGCGCCTCGCGGCGTGCGGGCGAACAGCTCACCGCGTTTCAGTAGAATTGCGAGAGCGTCTTTCAGGTCGAACACTTCGGCCAGGGTCGCCGCGACGTATTCACCCGTGCTTTGCCCGATCATGGACTGAACAGTGATGCCCCTGGCTTCCAACAACCGCGCCATGGCGTAGCACACGGCAAATACGGCCGGCATGGCGTTGTCCACCTTTTCGAGCGCCCGTTCTGCCGCCGCTTCTCCGTCCGCATCCGGGTACAGTAGGTCACGTAGGTTGGGACCGTTCAGTTCCAGCAACAGGTCCGCGCATTGGTCGAACCAGCGACGGAAGACCGGTTCGCCTTGGTAGAGGTCGCGGCCCATGCGCACGTACTGAGCGCCGCCGCCCGGGAACATGAGGCCGACGCCCGGCGTGCCTTGGTCCGGTTCGGAGATCTGGTCTCGGGCCTCCTCCAGTTGGGAAACCAGTGCTTTCAGGTCATGGGCGGCAATGGCCAGGCGGTGTTTCATGGCCGCTCGCCCGACTTGAAGTGTTCGCGCTACGGCAGCGGGAGACATGTCCGGGTTTCGATCGATAAATGCATGCAGGTCATCGATCCGTCGTTGCAATGCCGTGGGCGTGGCCGCTGACAGGGGAAACAGCAGCGGGCCCTCTTCACCGGCAGGGTCGTCGGTTTGCGGGGCTTCTTCCAGGATGGTATGCGCGTTGGTGCCGCCGATGCCGAAAGAGCTGACCCCGGCTGCCAACGGTTGGGTCCCTTCCAGTTTGCGGGTTTCGCTGACCACGTAGAACGGATTCCCTTCGAAGTCGATACGCGGGTTGGGTTTCTTGAAGAACAGGCTGGGCGGCAGGGTTCTGTGTTTGAGCGCCAATGCGGTCTTGATGAAACCGGCCGCGCCGCTCGCCGCGTCCAGGTGGCCGAAGTTGGTTTTTACCGAACCCACGCCCACGGTTTCGCCTGCCGGAAGATCGCCGTATGCCAGGCCCAGAGCGGTCATTTCGATGGGATCGCCCAATTCGGTGGCGGTGCCGTGGGCCTCCACGTAGGCGATTCGGTCCGGCGTGACCCCGGCATGGTCCATGGCCTCGCGAATCACAGCGGCCTGGCCTTCCACACTGGGCGCGGCGAAGGAGATCTTGTCGGAGCCGTCATTGTTGACGGCCCAACCCTTGACCACGGCGTGGATGGGATCGCCGTCCGCGATAGCGGCTTCAAGGGATTTCAGGACCACTACCCCGGCGCCGCTGCCGAAGAGCACCCCGGCTCCGTCGGCGTCGAAGGCCCGGCAATAGCCGTCCGGCGAGGAAATCATGCCGGGTCGGAAGGGGTAACCCTCTATTTGCGGGGCGCGCACCGTGACGCCGCCCGCTATCGCTACATCGCACTTACCGGCGGCCAGGTATTCACAGGCGGCATTGACGGCTGTCAGCGAGGTGGAACAGGCGGTTTGAACGGTCAGCCCGGGTCCGTGCAGATTCAACTTATAAGCCAGACGCGTGGTGAGGAAATCCTTGTCATTGGCGATCATGATCTGGAAATCGTCGAGATGTTTCAGCCGGGCTCGATTGGGCATGAGGTTGTTGAGCAGGTAGGTATTCATGCCCACGCCGGCAAACACGCCGCAGGTGCCCGCGCGCGCCGGGTCCAAGGCCGCGTTTTCCAGCGCCGACCAGGCGGTTTCCAGAAAGACCCGGTGCTGTGGGTCCAGCAGGGCGGCCTCGGCGGGACTGTAGCCGAAGAATGCGGCATCGAAGGATTCCGCGTCCGCGATCACGGCGCCCGCCGGCACGTAGTCCGGGTCCTGCAATTGCTCCGGCGAAACGCCTGCCTTGAGCAGTTCCTCATGGGTGAAGAAGGAGACGCTGTTGGTTCCGTCAACCAGGTTTTGCCAGAATGCTTCGATGGAATCGGCGCCGGGGAACCGGCAGGCCATGCCGATGACGGCCACCGCACGGTCGGCCGGCGAGCGGCGGCGGCGTTGCTTGCGTTGGATACGTTTGCGTTCCACTTCCTGAGCGCCGGTTTCCGGGCGGCTGTTGAAGAATTGAGCCAGGGCGTGAACGGTGGGATAACGGAATAACTCGACCATGTCCAGGTCACGGCCGAACATGTCTTGGAGCCGCGTATGGGCGCGCGCCAGCAACAGCGAGTGTCCGCCCAATTCGAAAAACGAGTCGTGGATGCCGATATCCTCGCGGCCCAACAATTCCTGCCAGACGGCGACGATCCGCGCCTCCACCTCGTTCTGCGGCTTTGCAACGGGTCCGGTTCGCGTTGCTCGGCCTCCCATGGCTGGCAAAGCCTTGCGGTCCACCTTGCCGCTTGGCGACAAGGGCATCCGGTCCAGGAACACGATTCCGGCAGGGACCATGTATTCGGGCAACCGGGCGTGCCCATATGCGCGCAGGCCGGCCTCATCGGGGGTTTCGGTGACCACATAGGCGGTCAGGCGTTGGCCTTGGACCAGGACCGCAACGGATTGAACGTTCGGCGCGGCGCTGAGCACGGCCTCGATTTCGCCCAACTCGATACGGTGACCGCGCAGCTTGACCTGGTGATCGACCCGCCCCAGAAAGTCCAGACGCCCGTCGGGTAATAAGCGCACCGCATCGCCCGTGCGATAGAGTCTCTCCCCATCCCCGAAAGGATCGGGCCGGAAACGTTCGGCGGTCAGTCGCGGCCGCTGCAGGTACCCTTGCGCCACGCCCGCGCCGCCGATCCACAGCTCGCCCTGCGCACCGAAAGGTCTGGGACGGCCGTAGCGGTCCAGCACGTAAACGACGGTGTTGTCGACGGGTTTGCCGATGAGTACCGGACCCTCGCCGAGGACCTCGGCAGTGGACCAGATGGTGGTCTCGGTGGGGCCGTACATATTGAGAATGGTCGCATCGGATACCGTTTGCAACTCTTTGAGCAGTGCGTCGGGAACGGCTTCGCCGCCCAGTAAGATGGTTTGCAGCCGCGCCAGTCGATGCCGCGCCCGCTTATCGGCCAACAGCAGCCGCATGAGCGACGGCGTGCATTGCAGGTGCGAGGCTTCATACTTCTCCACATGGCGGGCAAAGCTATAATCTTCGGGCTGATGCTCCCGAGGTTCGCTCAACTGCCGCAAGCGGTTGAGCGATTCCAGGCCGCGCAGGGTATCCTCCAAGGGCACGCCGAAGTCGATCAGGCAGCCGACCTCGTCCACACCGATGCCCTTAAGCCGATCGATCAGATGCAGGCAGGTTTCCGGCGTACCGAAGAGGGCGCTCGTGCTGAAGAAGCGATTGAAGGCATGGTCCACCAACATTTCCCGGTGTTCCTCGGTGAAATGCGGCGAACTGACGTCCAGACCCAACTCTTTGGCCAGGCCTTTCATGAGACCGAAAGAACCGCGCAGGTAATTGCGAAAGGGTTCCTGCACCAGGGCGCGCACCCGTTCGGCGTCGTCATCCACAAAGGTGTGCAGCATCAAGGTCACATAGGGTTTGCCGGGTCGGCCGCTTTCCGCGAATGCCTTGCGGTAGATGTCGATCTTTTCGGCCAGGTCTTCCAGTGTTTGGCCCAACAGGTGGGTGAGTACATTGGCGCCCAGTTCACCCGCGATGCGGAAGGTATCGGGATTGCCTGCCGCTGTCATCCAAATCGGCAACTCGGCTTGTACGGGCCTGGGATGGATTTTCAGGTCGATCATCTCACCCGCGCCGTTGCGGCGGCTGATGCTTTCCCCACGCCACAATGCACGGATGGTCTCCAGGTTGCGCAGCATGACGTCTTTATTGTCCCGGAAGTTCCGGGGCGACAGCACGAAGTCGTCGGCATTCCAGCCCGACGCAATGGAGATGCCCGCGCGGCCGTTGGTCAGGTTGTCGACCAGCGACCATTCCTCGGCGGTGCGGATGGGGTCGTTGATGGGCAGCACCACACTGCCCGCCCTGATATGGACCCGCTCTGTCAGCACGCCCACGGCCGCGCCGCTGACGGCGGGATTGGGGTAGAGTCCGCCGAAGCTGTGGAAGTGGCGTTCCGGCGTCCAGACCGAGGTGAAGCCGTTGCAATCGGCGAATTGCGCGCCCTCGGTGAGCAGGCGGTATTTGTTGTCGGCGTCCACCTCGGAGTCGGCAAAGTAGAACAGGCCGAAGTCCATGGGGCGGTCAGTAAAGCGAAGTTGCCCCGTGGGACCGTGCAGGGCGCCGTCATGAGTAGCTTGCAGCAACACGGTATAACCGCGAGAGGGCGCCCAAAGCAACTCCAGGACGGCGATGTCGAAGGTCAGGTTGGTAACGGCGCACCAGACATCGGCCCCGGGTTTCGGACCTCCGACCACGCGGTCCATGCTGTAGAAGAAGTTGCCCGCGTTGGCGTGCGAGACGGCAACGCCCTTGGGTGTACCCGTGCTGCCGGAGGTATAGAGGATATAGGCCGTGTAGGCGGGGTCTACGTTAACGGGTCGGTGCTCGGCCGTTTCATCCAATTGCTCCATGCAAATGACCGGCACGTCATCAAAGGTAGTATGCAAATCCTCACCGCTGATTACAACGCGTACACCGGCGTCACGGGCGGTTTCACTGAGTCTGGCCGGGGGATGGTACGGGTCCAGCGGCACCCAGGCGGCGCCCGCACTCATGATGCCCAACACGGCAACCACGAGATCGGGCGAGCGCTCAAGGCAGACGGCAATGCGATCGCCGGCTTGCACACCCAGTGCTTGCAAGGCGGCGGCCATGGCGGATGCGCGGTTTTGGACGTTGCGGTAGGTCAGCCTGTGATCCTGGAAGATAAGTGCGGTGCGTTCCGGCTCCTGCCGCGAACGCGCCGCAAAGGCCCCATGGATGGTGAAGTCATCGGGGATGTTCCGGGCCGTGGCATTAACCCGTTGCAGCCGCTCCGTTTCCTCGGCGGTTAACAGCGGGATTTCGCTGACGGGCCTGTTGATATCGGACGCCATGGCGGCCAGCGTATCCACCAACAATTGCGCCCGGCGTTCGATGGTGTGGTGTTCGAACAAATCGGTGTTGTAGTCGAAACTGCCGGCCAGACCGGTTTCGGTGCGGGTCATGAACAGGCTGATATCGAACTGGGAGAGCCGATGGGGCATGGGCCGAGCGCTGAAGCGCAAACCCTCGATCTGTACCACCCCGCTTTCGCGGCCCATGGCAATGGCTCCGGCAGAGTCTCGGCCGGGCGCATCCAGCAGGGTGAACATGGCCTGAAAGAGCGGTGAGCGGCCCGGATCGCGTTGCGGGTGCAGTTCGCGCACCAGGAGTTCGAAGGGCAGGTGGCGACGCCGCAGAATTTTCAGGCCGACCCCGTGCATCTGTTCCAGTAGTTGGGCAAAGCCGGGGTTACCGCGAAAATCGGCGTGCTGGACCAGCGGGTTGAGGAAGTAGCCCACACAACGGCGAAAGGGCTTGTCTCTACCGGAGGCGGGTGAGCCCACCGAAACGCCGTCGGCATCGCTCAGGCGATGGAGCAGCGCCTGGAAGCCGCTCAGCAGCAGGGTATGGAGCGACACGCCCTGCCGTACGGCCAGGTCCGATAGTTCCCGAGCCAGTTGGTCGGGCAGGTAGAAGTCCAGGGAATCGCCGTGGTGCATTTGCACCGGGGGACGCGGTTTGTCCGTGGGTAATCGGAGCACGCCTTCCGCATCGGCCAGATGCTCGCGCCACCATGCCTTCAACTTCTCACCGCGCGGGCTGTCCATCAGCTTTTGTTGTCGCAAGACATAGTCGCGGTAATCGACCTCGGGCAGCTCGGGTTCGCGGCCGTTACAGAGGGCGCAAAGCTCCTCGAAGAGAATGACCAGCGACTGGAAATCACTGATGATGTGATGGGCGCAAATCATCAGCGCGGCGCGTTTTTCGCCGCGCAGCAAAACGAGGCGCCACAACGGGCCCGTGGCCAGGTCGAAGGGGCGTTCGCCGGCGTCCGCGAGGTAGAGAGTGACGGCTTCCTCGGTCCACTCACGAACATCTTTCACTTCCAGAGGTAATGCGAGATCGTCGTGAACCTTTTGCAGCGGCTCGCCGCCTTCCTCGAAAAAAGTGGTCCTTAAGGTGGAGTGGCGCTCTTGCAAACGCGACAGGTGCGCTTTCAGGACAGCGGTTTCGGGGGGATTTTCCAGGTTGACCGCAAAGGACAGGTTGTAGGCGGAACTGAGGGGGTCCAATCGATGGAGAAACCACAACGCATGCTGGTTATAGGATTGACGAAAGACGCAATGGCCGGTCGCATTTCCCTCAACCTCTCGGGTCTCTGAGATTGGTGCGGAAGAAGGCGCCGATCCCTCGCCGGAGGCATGAGAAGGGTTCGTCATATAAGGACCTCGATCATGAGTTGAAAGCAAGCTGAAGGCAGACTTTCCCGAGGCAAAGTACGGTCAAAAGCTCTGTGGGGAGGAGTTTTGTCCGGGATACGGAAAGCCGTTTCGGAAAGCCGTGCTTTCCGCCCGGCACGTACTGAATCTACTCGGAAAAGCCTTGAAGCGGCGACTTGCAGGGACAAAGATAGATGGATAGTCGAGAATCCCAGAGAACGTCCGCAAAGTCGACAGGGCCTAATTTTAAGTGCTTTTGGTGAATCATGCAAGCTAATGCTTTTGCGATCAGGCTGAGATCTAAGAAAGAAGTATTCCGGTGAGAAGCAGGGATCAGGTGCAAAGTGTAGCCAACCTGAAAAATGTTGTATCCTAACCGGGTAATAGAAATTGGGAAAGGTCTTCAAAAACCTTTTATGCCGACATGGGTAGAGTAAGGCATTGTCAATTCAGCCGGGTTCAGTATAATGAATTGGTGTTCACTCAGGTGTGAGGTCCCCGATGGAAAAGGATTATATCGCGCTCGCCATCCCGGTTTTTTTTATTTTGATTGGAGTCGAATTGGTTGTGGCCAGGCTGCAACGCAAAAAGCTGTACCGCCTGAACGATTCCATCAATGACCTGAGCACCGGTTCCATTCAACAAATGTTCGGCGTGTTCTTCAAGGCCGCCTCGTTAGCCGGTTATATTTGGATTTTCCAAAATTACAGCCTTTTCAAGATCGGCGAGTCCTCGATTTGGGCCTGGGTGACCTGCTTCATTCTGGTGGATTTCGTCTATTACTGGTTCCACCGCCTGAGTCATGAGATCAACTTCCTGTGGGCGGCCCACGTGGTGCATCACCAGAGCGAGGAATACAATTTGACCGTGGCCTTGCGACAGAGCGCCTTCCAGCAGGTTTTTTCGGTCCCTTTCTACTGGCCGTTGGCCTTATTGGGTTTCCCGCCCGTGATGTTCGTGACCCAGAAGGCCTTTCAGACCTTGTACCAGTTCTGGATTCACACTCGCGCCATCGGCAGCATGGGTCCGCTGGAGCATATTTTGATGACGCCCTCGCATCACCGGGTGCACCATGGCCGCAACCCGATCTACATCGACCGGAACCACGGCGGTACCTTCATTATCTGGGACAAGATGTTCGGCACCTTCCAGAAGGAAGAGGAGGAAGTACATTTCGGCATCACCAAACCGCTGGCCAGTTGGAATCCCATTTGGGCCAATTTCCACTATTGGGTGGAGTTGTGGCAGGCAGCGAGTAAAACCCGAAGCCGGCGCGACAAACTTCTGATGTTCCTGAAACCGCCCGGCTGGTTTCCCAAGGATTTGGGCGGGTTCCAGGCGCCGCCGCCCACCGGTGACGATCCCAAGAAGTGGGACATTCCCGTACCGCGAGGGTTGAACCGGTACGCCCTGATCCAATACGCCCTGGTCATGCTGCTTTCCTCGGCCTACCTGTTTTCGGTGAAAGACTTTCCCATGGCTCACAAGATCCTGGGGTTTGTGATGATGACCTGGTCCATGGTCAACATCGGCGCCCTGTTCGAGGGACGCGGTTGGGCCTTCTACCTGGAACTCGCACGCCTGATCGCGTTGCCCGTATGCGCCCTGTTTTACGTTCCGTTGGGCGCTCCGTCCTGGTTGGCGCCCGCCCTGGCCGTAAACCTGGTCTTCGCCTTGCCCCTGTTCAACCTGCGGTCCTTTTTCCTCGGTGCAACGGAGCGGTCCCCTCAACCGGTTTGAAATGATTTCACTCGGAAAGAGTCATTCTCATTCGGGAGCATTGTCTGCTTTCGACATGAAGGGGTTCTACTCAGCCGGCCGACCGGAAATGTTTGGGATTCCCCGGTCAAGTCGTGTCGATCTCCGGTAATGGTCGTGAAATGCCGTTCAAGCCGAACCGGGCCATAGAAATCGTTAATACGACCTCATATGTAATCCGCGACCTCTTAAAAATCGCTGATTGCGACGGGCATTTTTCTCAGAAGGGTCTTGTCACGATGATTTTACCCCCTATGCACGCTGCATACCCTTAGATACCGTTGATTTTACCCCCTATGCACGCTGCATACCCTTAGATACCGTTGATTTTACCCCCTCTCAGATTACATAGGGTTAGAAATCGTTGATTCAACCACCTATGTAATCTACATACCCTTAGAAACCGTTGATTCCACCCCCTATGTAGGCTGCATAGGGGGTAAAATCAGCGTGGAAGGACCCTCATGAGAAAAATGTTCTCGAAAATCAACGGTATCTAACCCTATGCAGCGTGCATAGGGGTCAAAATCAACGGTATCTAACCCTATGTAGGTTAATGGGTTGTCATATCGGCGTTTCACAACCACATTTTTCAAAATGTTCCCCAAAATCACAGAAAATAGACCCTCATCAATTTAATGTTCCGGAAAATCAACGGTATCTAACCCTATGCAGCGTGCATAGGGGGTGATTTCATTGATTCCTTAGTTTCCATTGCATTCAGCACCGAAATATCGGTACATTTCCCCGAATAGAAAATCTGTCGTCCAAGAAACCAACAACCAAACACAACGAATCACCGATCCAACGCCACCGGGGTTTTCACGAATTGCAGTTAAAATTGAATGCCTGCTGGTGTAAAATAGGCACTCGTGTTGATATGACTCTATCAATTGATCAATTTCATTCTGATCAAATGATGCATACTCTTTACAATTCCCAGGAGAAAAATAATGACTGCAATGAAGAAAATCTTCGTCTGTCTTGCGATTTCGATTCTGATGATGCCCGTCCTTGCCGGCGAGCGCACGCCTCACGCGCCTGAAGAAAAGCGCGACGTGGTTTACGAAGCCAAGCGCAACGTTGCCCAAAACATCGCTTCCCTGCTGGATGATGTTGCCTTTCAACAAACCATCATCGATAACCTGTCCGACAAAAACGCGGTGGCCATGGGCGAACTGCTGGCCGGTTTCCAGTCCCGCGCCGGAGTTGCCTCCGCCAAGGCCCGCCGGATCCTGGATACCGACCTGGAAGTACGCCGCTGGAAGGGCACCGAGCATCTGTCCAACGGCCTGATGGAACTGCGCCTGGTTCGTCCCGAGGGCGATGCCGGCGAGTTGGACCCCGCTTCCATGCTGGTTGCTTTCGAACCCCGTGGTGAAGACAAGAACTGGAAGTCAATCGAAGCCTTCGACGTGGAAGGCAACCTGCACACTCTGGACGCCCGTGTTCAACCCAACTTCCCCATTCTGGTCGCCGATCTGGACGCACGTGAGGACCTGCGCGCCGGTATCGCCCTGGCCAATGAAATGCTGGTGGCCGCCGGCATGCAAAAGCCCGTGGAGCAAGACGCCGACCAACGCACCGGCAAGGCTTGCAGCGGCATCAACACCGGCCAGATGACTTACATTCGCCTCAAGGACGACCATGAACCCTGGATCAAGGGCAGTGCCGAAATCTACGCCTTTGTTTCCGGTATCGATCCCACCATCGCCGATCCCGAAATCCGGCTCGTCGATATGCCCTACCTGGACCATGACGGCACCAGCTACTACCCCAACCAACTGGTGGTCTATTGGTACCAGTACCGTTACAACACCGTGAACATGACCTTCTACGAGCATGACGACGGCACCAACTACCAGGGCATCCTGTCCGCCGTGATCTCCGGCGTACGCGTTATCCTGGGCGCCTTTGCTCCCCAGTACGCGATCATTGCCGAGGTAGCCAACGCCATCTTGCAAGCAATGCCCGGCAGTTGGTTCACCGATGACGACGATTACGTGGACACCATCTACACCATCGACGAGGACGCCATCGGTTCCGGCCGCACCTACAATGGCGCCGGCGCCAATGTCACCCTGACGCTGAAGCCTTATTGCCTGAACTGAACGAGCAATCGTTTCGTAACCCCCTCAAGGTCGCGGTCCGTCTAAGACGGGTCGCGGCCTTTTCCTTTTTGCTTGCTTTCAAACGCGCAACCGGGCTTCAATAATCTTGGAGTCAGTATGGGCAAACAAAAGACAGTTTTGGGAGACCGGCGTTTTTACCGGTTGGCTTTAGTACCCAAGGTTCATGGTCCGAAACAGGTTTGGGAACGGGACCGGCGCGTGTTGGCCATGTTTCCGCTGTTGCGATTAGGCGCCTCGCCGTCCCGGGAAGCCCTGGCCAGGGCGGATCGGGCACGAACGGATAGAACCTATACCCGGCCGCACCGGCCTATCCGCTTAACCGGCGCCCTGGTAAAAGAAACCCGCGACCAATTGGTCGAACAGATCCAAAACCTGACCGGCCTGGTGTTTGCTGCCAGGGTCGATGTCCACGTGGTTCCTGGGGAGGAAATACGCCGTCGAACGGGCGCGAAGCGGGAACCGGCTGCCGCCTGCCTGCCTGATGATGCCGTGATCTTGTTTCCTCAACAGGCCGTGTATTACCGCCAGGCGAGTCCCGCGGATAAACCGTTGCGCGGACCCTACACCCGCGAAGCCTTTCAATGCGCCCTGGCCGCCATGTTGTTGCGCGCCTTGGGCCGGCAGGTGCGGGGCGAGTGGGGCGCGACCTATGAGAAGAAATTGAAGGACCTGGATGCAGACGCGCGACGGAATATAGCCGACCACCTACGCGTGGTCGCTCAATTGTACTTGGAAGAACTCACCATCGCCGCTCATCCGGAGTGGGGTTTGGAGACCTTTGCCTTCAAGGTTCCCATTTCTCGGGATCTCATGGATTCGTACACGGCCTGCCGGGATTTGTTGACGGCGCATCAAGATGTCGGTTTCGCCGAGCCGGCGCAATTGGACGGCGCCGGCAGTAATGAAACGCGGAGCTTCGGCTGCCTGCACCGCAATCACCCGGACCTGGACCGGCGCCTTGCCGAGCTTCCCTGGTTCCGCGTGTCCGGCGATTAATCTCCCAACCGTTGCGGTTCACCGGGCTTCAACAGCACCGTGTAAGCGCGCTCCTGACCGTCTGCCATGGTAACCACCACCTGCCAGCGGCCCGGCGCTACGCCTTTGATGAAAGCGAAACGATCGCCGAAGAAACCCGCGGCCGGGCCCACCATGCGTCCCAGACGGATGGGCGTGGTATCGTTCACAATGGTTTTGATATCTCCGGTATCCAAGTGAGTCATCTGAACCTGGGCAAAGGCGGGGCCTACCTCGGGCAGGGTGATGGTCAACAGGGTAACCGGCTTCAGTTCCAGGGCCGCCGCGGCGGTTTCCCCCGGATAGACGGTGACCCTATGCCAACCGGTTTCCCAACTGCCCATTTCCTTGACAACGGCTACCGCCAGGTTTCCGGCAGGCAGATCGGAGACCAGGTAGGGATTCTGATTTTCCAAGGGATTCATGCCGAGAAACTGACTGGATTGAATCTTGTTGCTTTCGTCCTTCACCATCATCACATAGCCGGGACCCGTGGGCTCGGCAAAACCGATGATGGTCACTTCCAGGGAACCGGTTTCGCCCAACCCGATATCGCCCAGGTCGATATCTCCTCCGCCCGAGGTTACCTCGAATTCGCCGAGGTTGATCATACCGGTATTCTCCTCGGTAATCGCCATCAGCTGATAGATTCCGGGCAGGACATCCGTAATCACGAATCGATCCCGGCTGTCCGGTTCCGCTGTCAACCGATTCGCCCGGCCCAGGTAATCGCCGATCAGCAGGAGGTTGCGAATGCGAGAGGAAACGATGCGACCGCTGACGGTGCTGTAGGGTTCAAATGTAAACGTACGGCTCAGCCCTTCTTGCGGAAGATCTATCGTGACACGGTTGGGAAAATGCATCAAGGTGGCCGGGTCCGGTTTCAGTTCCTTATTAAATGGTTGGTGCCGCGCCACCACGGTGTAAACGCCGGGCACCATATCGTCAAAACGGAACTGCCCGCTTTCATCCGGTTGGGTGACCCTGGCTTCGAAATAACCCGCCGGTTCCGGGAAGATGGAGATCACCCCGTCAACGAAAGCCTCGCCCCCGCGCAAGGCCAGACCGGTCAATGAGGTCTTCCCCTCGAAACCGAAATCCACCACGGCGGTTTCGCCGGCGGCCAGGGTAACGGAAGTCCGTAAGCGGAGCTTTTCATCGAAAATACCGTAGGCTTTCACCAGGTAGTCCCCGGGCGCTAGATTGTCGAAAGCATAGCTGGATTCATCGTTATAAATGAGGTGATCCAGCACAACGTCTTTCTCGATACGGTGCTGAACGCTTATTTTTACGGAGCCCTCGATGGTCGACCGGTTTAGTTTGCCGATGATCCTGGCTTCCGGGTCCAAAATGACTTCCAGTTGTTCCACGCTTTCAGGATCACGGTGATGTAGAGCGGGCAATCGATGCAACGCGTAGCCCTCGCCCATGAAAAGCAGGTCGAAGCCGAACTCCTCTGACGGGCGGTAAAAGCTGAAGGAGCCGTCCCCGGGAGTAACCGCCGTCTGGTGAACGGCGCGATTGGGATAGCCGTCCTCGCTCAGGCGTTTCCAACGGAACCGACTCATGGTCATGTCCGCCGTCTCGCCGCCGGAAAGAATGACGGTAATTCCGGCCAGGGGATTGCCTTTCACATCGGTGACACGACCGCTGACGGTCCCCAACGCATTTTTCAAAACCAGGATTTCGGGTTTGTCCGCCGGCTGCGACGGTACCATAAACGGCCCGAACAGTTCAGTGCCGTAACCTTCGGCCGCTACGATGATTTTCAGTTCCACACCGGCTTCCACTTCTTGCAATTCAAACTCGCCGCCCGCGTCTTCTACATCCAGCCACCGGTTGAAATATTCGGGAATCTTTCCCTTGAAACCAATGGCCGAGTAGGGCGATACCCGAATGCGATAACTGGTAAGCGGAACCCGCTCCGGGTCAACGACACGCGCGAAGAAACCGCTGATGGGTTTCAGCATAATTTCCAGCGATTGCTCCGGTAAGGCGGTCAGGGTGCGAATTTCGGAGACATAACCGGTGTGGCGTGCAACCAGGCCCAACGGCCAGGCGCCGGGTTCGATACGGAACCGGCCGCCGGCGTCCGTGGCCAGGGTGGTTTCCTCGCGATCGTTGCGTATGACGGTGATTTGTGCGCCGGGGATGGGTTGGTGATCCCAATCGACCACGCGACCCTGAATCAGGTTTGCCTGAAATCGGGGAACATCGACGGGCTCCGATTCTTCAGATGCGACTTCTCGCGCCTGTCTATCGGCGGTCTTGGGCGCCCGTTCGGAAGGTTCCCCGGTTCGGGCCGGCGCGGTCCGGGCTTTCTGGGTGATGCGCTCCGACTCCTTCCTTTCGGCGACGACGCCGGATTCCGGGAGAGCGGGGCCGGGATTCGGCGTGGTCCGAAGCAGCCACCAAATACTTACAACAACCATAACCGCAATAATAACAACACTTAAATAATAGACGGCGCTTAATTTGGGTCGTGAGGTCATGGTTCGCTCTCCTAAGGCTCACTAATATAAGGTAACGGAAAAAAGATTCGAATTGGCGAACTTTTTTCAAGTCCTTTGCCGCCAATAACCAAGGGCATTTTATGCCTTAGAGCGCCGCGATGCGTCATCATAATTACTGTATTGTGTGGTTCATGTTATGTCATAATGATGCTGTGATCAGTATGTCGGCTCGGTTCCCGACCCTATGAGAAAACACATGGAGCAGTGAATGGATGCATCGATGAAAGATCTCAATCCCCCGGCAATCGACCAGCGAATCATGAGGCTCGGCGACAAGCTTCACCAACATGCCGACCATGTTTTTCGGGAGTTGGGACTTGAATTTCACAGTCGATGGAGCCCTGTTTTTCGGTTATTGAAAGAGCAGGGACCGTGCACCCTGGCCGAACTTGCCGAAACCCTGGGGCATAATCATCCCGAGATCCTGCATATTACCCGGCCCATGTCTGAGGCCGGTCTCATCGAAATACACAAGGATCGCCTTGAAGGCAATACCCGCATGATGAAACTGACCCATAAGGCGCGGACCATGGTTCCCCTGCTCACCCGGGTCTGGGAACGTTTGGATGAGGTGTACGTCGGTTTGTTCCGCAATGCGCAGTGCGAAATCACCTCGGTATTGGACCGTGTGGAAGGCGCCATGAACCATGCAGGGATCTCGAAACGAGTCCTCAGTTCCATTGAAGATGCAACCACCGCCTAGCTCGCCGTCGCTACGCCGTATCCGTTCTCCAAAACATATTTTCTGCGCCCTGCCTCTCCCCTTTCACGACTTAGGCTTTGACTGTTTCGCGCCTTTGCTTCAGAATAAGCGGCGCACGACATACGTCCATTCTGGAGGGAGATGATTATGAGCAGCTCACCGGGCATGATGTGGCTGGTTTTCGCACTTTGTACCGTGGCCTGTTGGGGCCTTTACGGTATTTTTCTACATTCGGGTCAACTGGGCATGGCCGATCAGGCCAACGGCCGAATGAAAGCCTTTTTCGTGGTGGGTATCGCCTACCTCCTGTCCGCGGTTATCGGCACCGCCATCATCATGTGGCTGAACGGCTCCGATTGGGTCTTCCCGGCGAAAGGTGTTTGGTGGTCCCTGTTCGCCGGACTTGTCGGCGCCATCGGCGCATTATTTGTGCTCCTGGCTTTCGGCGCCAAGGGGACGCCGACCGTGGTCATGTCCATTATCTTTGCCGGTGCGCCCATCGTGAACGCCATTGTTTCCATGATCATGCATCCTCCGGCTTCCGGTTCCGTCAAACCCCAATTTTTTTTGGGCATCCTGCTGGCCGCGCTGGGCGGGTTCCTGGTTGCCTTTTACAAGCCGGCGCCCGGAAATGTCAAGAAACCGGCCGCGGAACAAGCGGTATCGGCGCCTGCCGACCATAATTGATTGCCGGGGGGCGTATCGCCCCCTTTCTACGTTGCCGGCACTACACTGAAGCCATGATATTGCGGGGTGATTCGTGATACGCAGCCTCCTCCATTACCGTCACCTGAACGCGGCCGTCTTGTTTGGGGCCGCCGTTGCCGCCGCCGTGTTGACCGGCGCCTTGATGGTGGGCGATTCCGTCCGCGGCTCCCTGAAGGCCATGACCTTCGATCGTCTGGGACATATCGATTACGCCCTGGCCCCGGATCACTTCATCCCCGAGGACCTGTCTGAACGGCTGGTCGCGGAACTGACCGATCAGGTTGTCGCCGAGGGTATCGTACTCTTGCGCGGCAGTGCCCAAACCACCGCGGGCAAGCGGGCCACGGGCGTTCAGTTACTCGGCGTGACCCCGGCATACGACCAACTCTACCCCCGACCGATCGGTCTGGACCAGCACCTAGAGCAGGAACAAGGTCAGATTTGGCCGTCCGCCGTGCTCAATCGATCCCTGGCCGATGAACTGGGGGTGGAGAAGGGTGCGGAATTACTCCTCTCCTTTGAAAATGTAGCCGATATCAACCGGGATTCCGTCTACGGTGAGAAAGACAGCGCCGAGGTCATCAAGCGCCAACGGCTCACGGTTACGGCGGTTATCCCCGACGAGGCGCAAGGCCGGTTTTCCCTGATTCCCTATACCTCCCAACCCAAAAATATCTATCTTCCCCGCACCGTCCTCCAACGCGCCTTGGACCGACGCGGCAAGGTCAACGTGGTGTTGGCGGGTCACCCGGCGAAGGACGGCGGTTACCGCGACGAGCTTGTCTCCGGTTTGTCCAAGGCCTTGAAAACGGATGACCTCAACGCCAGGCTGAGAGCCGGTGATGATTATGTCGCCTTGGAAACACCGAGGTTCTTTCTCAATCAAAAACTGGCCGAAATCGCGGGCAAAGTTGCCGCCGAAATGGATCTGGAAATGGTGGAGGTTTCCAGTTACCTGGCCAACAAACTGACCTTCGGCGATAACCTGATGCCTTATTCCCTGATCACGGCCATGACCATCGGCGGAAAGTTGGCGAACCCTTCGCCGACAACCGGCAAGGCGGCCCCGGGTCCCGGTGAGCTGGTTCTTTCCCAATGGGCCGCCGACGATTTGGGCGCCGCTATCGGCGATGAGCTGGAACTGACCTACTATGCCGTCGGCTTGAATGATGAACTGATCGAGGACGTCGCCACGCTCAAACTGGCCGGCATCATTCCCATGGAAGGTATTGCGATCGATCGAACCCTGACCCCCGAATTCCCCGGTATCGACGAAGCCGACAACATGGGCGATTGGGACCCGCCCTTCCCCATGGAAATGGACCTGATTCGCGATAAGGACGAGGTCTTCTGGGATGAGCACCGCACCTCCACCAAAATCTTCGTCAACCTGGAAACCGGTCGCAATCTTTGGGACAGCCGTTTCGGTTACCTGACCTCGGTTCGATTTGCCGCCAAAAACGAAATCCCCGCGGGAGAGCTGAAGCAGCGCTTCCAGGAAAACCTGATGGCGCGAATCCAGCCGGAAGCCGCCGGTCTAACCGTGGCGGGCCTCAAGGAAGAAGGCGTCAGCGCCTCGTCCGGCGCAACCGATTTTACCGGGCTATTCATCGGTCTCAGTTTCTTCATCATTATTTCGGCCCTACTGTTGGTCGGCCTGTTCTTCAAGTTGACCGTGGCCCAACGCGGTGCTGAAATTGGCATCCTGGCCGCGACCGGCTACACCGCGAAGGCCATTCAACACCGCTTCCTCGGCGAAGCCTTGGTCCTGGTAACCTCCGGCAGCCTGATAGGGTCCCTGGGCGGGTTGCTCTACGCCAAAGGGGTCATGGCAGGCCTGCGCAACTGGTGGTATCTGGGCACTTCCAATCTCTACTTCCACTTCGAGCCACTGAGCCTGGTTTTGGGTTTCGTCATTTCCATTGTGGTGGCCCTATTCGCCGTCTACGGCACGGTACGACGCGCCGGAAAACTTTCCGTGACCACATTGGTCTCCGGGCAGATGGATGAAAACCGCTCTCGTGCCGGCAGCAAGGCCAAAAAAGTATTGCTGGGCTCACTGATTTTGGCCGTGCTGATGATGGCGGGCTCCTTTTTCATGCCGCCTACCGGCCTGTTCTTCGGCGTGGGTTCCCTTCTTTTGATCGCGGGTTTGGCTTTTATTGCCACGCGCCTTGCCGATCGCAGAGTTGAAAACGGTATTGCCGGAACCGTCTCCATGGCGTCGCGAAACATGAGCCGCCATGGAGACGGTTCCGGCAATACCGTTTTCAACTCTGCGATCGGCAAGGCGCGTGGCAATAAAAGCCAAACCCGCGATCAAAAGAAGGGAACCCACGCCGAAGAACAGGCCGGTAGGCGGC